>NZ_JBOFRH010000391.1:0-1655 GCF_051650925.1 Plesiomonas sp. | reverse complement strand
CATGGCGTATTCACCGATCGTGTTGGTGTCTTGTCGACCGATTTCTTCGTCAACTTGACCGATATGAGCTACACATGGAAACCGGCAGGCGAAAATCTGTATCAGATTTGTGACCGCGTAACCGGTGCCGTGCGCTGGACCGCTACCCGAGTGGATTTGGTGTTTGGCTCCAATTCCATTTTGCGGGCTTACGCCGAAGTGTATGCGCAAGATGATAATCATCCGAAGTTTGTTCATGACTTTGTCGCCGCATGGACCAAAGTGATGAATGCCGATCGCTTTGATATTTAATACGCTTAGCGAATAAATCGGCACTCCCGCCGCGTTGTGCTGGCCAGTGACATCAACATCACGGCCTGTACACCGCGGCATTTTTGTCTCTTTTAAATGCGTTTTCCCACCTATTCGCTACTTCTTTTTCACCACAATTTTCCGCATATCACGCAGCAAACACTGGTCATTCGTCTCTATTTATGCAATTCTCTCGCCCCATTTGTAATACAAGGTCATTTATGGTCAAGCAATTATCTGGGATTTTACTCCTCGCGGTTGCAGGCTGCGCCGATGCATCGATTATCATCAATCAAAATATCGGGTTAGATCCGGTGTATGAGCCAACCTCACGCCCAGCCTACAGTGAACGCATCTATGTATGCACCCTGACCCCATTCAGTGATGTGTACGCCGATGCCGGCCGCTCAGAGCGCAGCGCTCGCCACAAGGTGAGCCAACGCTGTGAACAGGGCCAAGGTAATGGCAGTATTTTCTGTAAAACCAAAGATGCCGTATGCACAGCCACCTCATTAGACGAGGATGATGGCCACGCACAAAACGTGTTGATGATTTTTGATGGCAGCCACCAGCGCGGAGCATCATTGGCAATTAGCCGTGATATGCCGGATCTTGCCCGTTATGGTTTCGCGGATCGGCTCTCTTCCTTCAGTATTCCTGATGGCTGGACTGTCCGTTTCTATGAGGGTATCAGCTACACCGGTGGCTACTACACCCGTCAGGGCGGTGATCAGGAAGCGATTGATTTTGATAATAAGATTCGCTCAATCCGCATTTTAAAGCGCTGATCTCAGAGTGCGGGCCGCATTTTTAAGTTACAAGTTAGGTGTCGCTCGCGTTCAACGTTATCTTTCGCACGAAACAAATAAACTAGCACACAATACAAATCTTAAGTAACCGATCAAGACAATATCTCAAATCTCACAGAAAATAGACTATTTTGCATCGCTCGATACAATACACCGCTAAATTTGAGTGTTCGTTTGAATCCGATCAGCCTCTCAAACCAACCGTTTTCTGAAAACAGTTATTTTCAGAGACAAACAACCTAAATATACGCACAGCCTTCGTATTTTATGTGGGTGTTGTTAATGGGGAGAATGACTGGGGAGTATGCATGTCTATCAAACCTGATCGCATCACCGCGATGCAACAGATCATCGATGCGGTAAAAGCCGAATTCCCTTTGTATCAGCAAGATACCTTTACCTGTGGGCCGGATAACTCCTGTGTCGGATGTCCGAAAAAGCTGATGGATTTGGTCGATACTGAATTGCAATACTGGCAACACCAGCTAGATCGGGGGATCGCACCCGGTTTTGATGATCTCAATCAGTTCGGCAAAATGTGTAAAAACGTACGGC
>NZ_JBOFRH010000390.1:0-2247 GCF_051650925.1 Plesiomonas sp. | reverse complement strand
CACGGATACGTTTTTCTATAAGGAAACGGGCGTGGCTTATGGATTTCCGCAAATACGGATTGCGGAGTGTGAGGTTAGGAGAGAACAAGATGAAAGCAGTGAACAAGGGTTTTACCCTGATTGAATTGATGATTGTGGTGGCGATCGTCGCCATTCTGGCAGCAATTGCGTTACCGGCTTATCAGACGTATACAAAAAAAGCAAAAATGACAGAACTTATTCAAGGTTCTGCGCCATTAAAAACAGCTTTGCAAATTTGTGCTTTTGATAAAGGAGCCTTTACAGATTGTGCATTAGGTACTAACGGTGTTCCATCAGAAGACACGATGCAAACAGATTTAATCGGAACTGTAGTTGTTACACCAGAAACAGATGGTACTGAAATCCAGATTCAAGGGAAAGACAATTCAGATTTAGCAGGCCATAGTTTCTATTTAAAAGGGACAATGTCTGCCGCTGGCTCTATTAAATGGCAAAAAGGATGTACTTCACCAGAGGGTGAAGATGCATTATGTGCAACAGACTCAGGTTACACTCCCGGCGCTTAATTAAAAGTAAAATCATTGGGAAATGTAGTGGTGTGAGTGCACCACTACATTAAAATAATAATGAAAATAGAAAACCCTACCGAACTAAAAAAATACGTATCCTTTTCATCACTGATTACTAAATATTTTGCCCTGCCGATATTTGATAACAGTAGCACGCTATATCTTGGTGTCATCAGCCATGACTGCTTCGAGTGTATTGATGCGTTTCGCTTTGCTTGTGGCAAACAAATTGAAACCACTCTGGTTAATAAAGAAGAACTGCGTGAGGCCATTTTCATCGTCACCGGACAATATCCGGAAGATGCTGACGATCCAATGGGAAAATCGGGGCTAGAAGAAGACACCCTGACTCAACTTGAAGAGTTGGCGGACGAAAGCGCGCTCAATGATGATCTAGCCTTAAGCAGTGAGCAAGATGAAGCCCCTATCGTGCGTTTTATCAACCAGATGCTGCTACGCGCGGTGCGTCAACGCGCCTCGGATATTCATTTTGAGCCCTATGAAAAGCAGTATCGCGTGCGCTTTCGGGTTGATGGCGTATTGCAAGAGATCGCCAGCCCACCGGATAAACTCGGTGCTCGCTTGGCTGCACGCCTAAAAATCATGAGTAAGTTGGATATTGCCGAAAAGCGCATCCCGCAAGATGGCCGTATCAAGCTCAAATTTAAAGACACGCCTGCTATCGATCTGCGCGTTTCTACGCTGCCCACCCTATTTGGGGAGAAAGTGGTACTGCGGCTCCTCGACTCCTCTGCCGCCAACTTAAATATTGATCAGCTCGGGTTTACTGATGCCGATAAACAGCGCTATTTGAGCGCGTTAGCTAAACCGCAAGGCATGATCTTAGTCACCGGCCCGACCGGTAGTGGTAAAACCGTGACCTTGTATACCGGTTTGTCATTACTCAATCAGCCAGAGCGCAATATCTCTACCGCCGAAGATCCGGTGGAGATCAACTTAGCCGGTATCAACCAAACACAGATCAACCTCAAAGCCGGCCTGACGTTCGCCAGCGCATTACGGGCCTTTTTGCGGCAAGATCCTGACGTCGTGATGGTCGGGGAGATTCGCGATCTGGAAACCGCCGAAATTGCGGTAAAAGCGGCGCAAACCGGGCACTTGGTACTGTCGACGCTGCACACCAATTCTGCCGCCGAAACCCTCACTCGACTGGCCAATATGGGCGTTCCGGCCTATAACATTGCCTCATCAATTCATCTGATCATCGCTCAGCGATTGGCGCGCCGCCTCTGCCCCGAGTGTCGCCAGCCACATCTGCTGACCGAAGCAGAACAAAAAGCGGCTGGCTTTAGCCAATGCCACGCCGAAGGATTACGCATTTTTAAACCCAAGGGCTGCCCAAAATGTACCAACGGCTACAAAGGGCGAACCGGCTTATATGAAATTATGCCAATCACCCCGGCACTGACCGATGCCATTTTACGCGGTGAGCATGCACCAGAGTTAACCCACATTGCACGCCAACATGGCATGCTGACCTTGCGTGAAGCAGGTCTGAATAAAGTGCGTGAAGGCGTAACATCATTGGAAGAAATTGAACGGGTTACAGGAGTATAACCATGAGTACGCTGGCTCAACCTAAGCCTCGCCGTCAGTATCCCTACAAATGGCAAGCCGTAAACCGCCAAGGGCATGTAATTGAAGGTGAATTAGAAGCCAGCTCCGTGGATGAAGC
>NZ_JBOFRH010000389.1:0-2342 GCF_051650925.1 Plesiomonas sp. | reverse complement strand
CACATCTGGCCAAACAGCGCGGCTTGCTGGTCACCGGCAATACCGGCAATCGGGATACGAGTACCGCCTTTACCACCAATGTTGGTTTGGCCATAAATTTCGGAGGATGGGCGTACCGCTGGCAGCATTGCACGTGGAATATCCAGTGCTTCAAGCATGCGGGTATCCCAGTCTAGCGTGTGGATATTAAACATCATGGTACGTGAGGCGTTGGTGTAGTCGGTAACGTGTGCACGCCCTTGGGTCATCTTCCAGACCAGCCAAGTATCGACCGTACCAAACAGCAGCTCTCCGCGCTGGGCACGTTCACGTGAACCTTCAACATGGTCTAAAATCCACTTCACTTTGGTGCCTGAGAAGTAAGGGTCAACCACTAGACCGGTATTGTGGCGGATGTACTCTTCTAGCCCTTGCTCTTTGAGTGCTTCGCAGATAGGCGCAGTGCGGCGGCACTGCCAGACAATGGCATTATAAATCGGCTTGCCAGTCTCTTTTTCCCACACAATAGTGGTTTCACGCTGGTTGGTGATACCGATACCGGCGACCTGATCAGAGGTGATACCGGCTTTTGCCAGCACTTCGACCAGCACGGCACTTTGCGTACCCCAGATCTCCATCGGGTCGTGCTCTACCCAGCCAGCTTGCGGGTAGTGTTGGGTAAACTCGCGTTGTGAAACACTGATAACATTGGCATCGTGATCAAGAACAATCGCACGTGAACTGGTTGTGCCTTGATCCAGCGCCACCATGAATTTTTTTTCAGTCATCGTCGACTCCATTGTTCTATCCTAGGTCAGTTATTCTTAATTTTACGCGCTAATGCGCGATGATTCAGATGATTATTTTGTCTGCCTGCCGTGTATTTTAAGGGAATGCTGACACGGCAGGTCATATGGGTTTGGTATGGCTATACGTGCTTAATCACGAATGATCTTTGTCACCGGATTATCGTCATCGGTTATTTTACAGCTGTTGCAGGGCAGGTTACGGCCAATCATGGCGCGGTAACCGGCAGCACCTAAGCATGCACCAACAATCGGGGCTAAAATCGGGATAATAAAATACGGAATATCACGGCCACCGGTCAGGGCGATATCACCCCAGCCAGCGAGGAATGCCAGCAGTTTCGGGCCAAAATCACGCGCCGGATTCATCGCAAAACCGGTCAGCGGGCCCATTGCACCACCAATGACAGCAATGACCAAACCAATCAGCAACGGGGCCATTGGGCCACGCGGCAGACCGTTACCGTCGTCGGTCAGTGCCATAATCAGCGCCATTAGAACGGCGGTAATCACCAATTCAACCACAAAAGCGTGGCCAACACTGATGGCCGCATGCGGGTAGGTAGAGAATACGCCGGCAGTTTGCAGGCTCTCTACGCTGCCGCGTACGATATTGTGGGTTGCCTCAAAGTTGGCAAACAGATTTCCGTACAGGAAGTAGATCAGTGCGGCAGCACAAAATGCGCCGGCAATTTGCGCAATGATAAACGGAATCACACGTTTACGATCAAAACAGGCAAACAGCCACAGAGCAATTGTCACGGCAGGATTAAGGTGCGCACCGGAAACGCCGGCGGTTAGATAAATGGCCATCGCCACGCCAACCCCCCAGATAATACTGATCTCCCACAGGCTCATGGTTGCGCCGGCTAAATTAGCTGCGGCCACACAGCCAAGGCCAAAGAAGATGAGAAGTCCGGTTCCGATAAATTCAGCGGTACATTGTGCGGTAAGCGTAGGGTGATGAGTGGCGCTCATATCTGCAGTCCTGTTGTTATTGTGGAATCCGCAATTGGCAAGGTAACTGGTTAGACCAGATAACTGGCCCGTGGTGTAAATGTAACGTTAAAGTTCGAATACGAAAAATGAGAAAGATAGAATGTGCGCTATCGGTCAAGATTTCTGATTTTTTGCGCATTTTTTAGTGAACAGGCTCAAAATTTAGCAATAAGTAGCGGAATCTGCTCTTTACGCGTTTTCTGATAGCTGAATCAATTAAGCTGGTGGGTGTGGGGCATCAAGCGCAGATTCAGTGGAATGTAACGCGATATAGTGTAATGTTATTTTTATGTCTCAGCGCTGCTGGAGTGGTTTTTTATGTCGGTTTGTCGTGCTTGCATAGAACAAGGCAACAATATAAAAAAATACAAATAGGGTGATTAAGCTGAGGGATGCTTTTTGTCTACTGCGAGCCATGATTTGGCACCAGAATACGCATTATCGAACCTGATGTTTCAGGGGATAGAGAGCAATAATCACAATATATGTGCAAAGAGAGTAAAAAGCTGCGTGGATAGGGCTGTGGTACAAGCGAGCAGTGGGGTACAATCGGCAATA
>NZ_JBOFRH010000388.1:0-5324 GCF_051650925.1 Plesiomonas sp. | reverse complement strand
AGCTGGTCAACGATCAGATGTCGACTTATCGTCCAACCTCTGAATTGAGCCGCTTTAACAGCAGCACCGCGGTAAATACCCCGTTTGCAGTTTCTGCTGATACGGCCAAAGTGGTGCGTGAGGCGCTGCGTATTAATCAAGTGACGCACGGCGCGTTAGATGTCACGGTTGGGCCGTTGGTTAACCTGTGGGGCTTTGGTCCAGAAGGCCGGCCGGATAAAGTACCGTCAGATGACGAGCTGGCCAAACGCCGCGCCCGTATTGGTATTCAATATCTGTCGGTACAGGGCGATGCTTTGGTTAAAGGCATTCCTCCTTTGTATGTTGATCTTTCGTCTATCGCCAAAGGTTTTGGGGTTGATCAGGTCGCTGAATATTTAGCTTCACTGGGTATTCAAAACTACATGGTTGAAATTGGCGGTGAAGTGCGCCTAAAAGGGCATAATGCCAAAGATAAACCATGGCGTATTGCGATAGAAAAACCGATTGCGGGCACTGAGCAAACCGCACAAGAGATTATTGCACCGCTCAATATGGCGATTGCTACCTCCGGTGATTATCGTAACTATTTTGAGCAAGATGGTGTTCGTTTCTCGCATACCATTGATCCGCGTACCGGAAAACCTATCCAACATAAAATGGTGTCAATCACCGTGATTGCACCAACCTGCATGGAAGCGGATGGCCTGTCGACCGGCCTGAACGTTTTGGGTGAAGAAGAAGCACTCAAGGTGGCGAATCAGCACAATATTGCTGCATTCATGGTGATTAAGACCCCAGAGGGTTTCACTGAAGTGGCCTCTGAAGCCTTTAAACCTTATCTGCAAAAATAAGGAGCAGGTATGACTACGTTTATCGCAACTTTTGCCGTATTCATGTTAGTGATTGCGGCAATGTCTATCGGTTACATTATCAAACGCAGAAGTATTCATGGTAGCTGCGGCGGTATTGCTAATTTGGGCTTAGAGAAAGTGTGTGATTGCCCAGAGCCTTGTGACAACCGTAAAGCGAAAATGGCCGAACAAGCACGTCTGGAAAAACTGCAAGAAAACCGCATTATCTGACACTCTATTCGATACTCAGTCTGATGTTTGCCGTGTAAGGCGACTCCTCCTGTATCATGCGGGGGGAGCTGTCATGAATATCATGTTTTACTGATTTAGCATTGATCCTCTTTTCGCGACATTGTATATTTATACAGTGGTTTAGGGGGTGGCATGCGCAAAATTATTCATATCGACATGGACTGCTTTTATGCTGCTGTTGAAATGCGGGATAATCCGACATTACAACATGTGCCCTTGGCCATTGGTGGCCGCCGAGAGCGGCGCGGTGTGCTCAGTACCTGCAACTATGTCGCCCGTAGCTTTGGTCTGCACAGCGCGATGCCCACCGCACAAGCCTTTAAACTTTGCCCACATTTGACCCTGCTTCCGGGGCGGATGGATGTCTATAAACGTGTTTCACAGCAACTGCATGCTATTTTTCGTCGCTATACTGATAAAGTTGAACCCCTATCGCTTGATGAAGCCTACCTAGATGTTACCGACTGTACATTGTTTCAAGGGTCTGCCACATGGATTGCCGAAGATATTCGCCGCGCGATTCGTGATGAGCTGCAACTGACCGCCTCTGCCGGTGTTGCCTCAGTGAAATTTTTAGCCAAAATCGCCTCAGATATGAATAAACCCAACGGGTTATATGTGCTGCGCCCCGAGCAAACTGCTGATTTTGTGGCGACGCTACCACTGAAAAAAATTCCCGGAGTCGGAAAAGTGTCAGCACAGAAACTGGCTGATATGGGGCTGTTTGTCTGCGCCGATGTTCAACGCGTACCACTGACTCTGCTAGCTGATAAATTCGGGAAAATGGGGCAGATGCTCTGGCAGCGTTGTCAGGGTATCGATGATCGAGAGGTCAATGCGACAAGGCAGCGTAAGTCAGTCGGCGTTGAGCGCACGTTGGAAGAAGATATTCACTCACTTGCGGCGTGTCAGCAGATAGTCCGCGAATTGTACCCTGAGCTTGAGCGGCGGTTGAGTCAAGCCAGTGAATCGCTGGCGATTGCACGGCAAGGTGTGAAGCTTAAATTTTCAGATTTCCAACTAACAACCCAAGAGCATGTCTACCCGCATCTTGATCAGCAAGATTTACTGCAACTGGCTGAATCTATCTGGTCACGTTGTGAGGGGCGGGGCGTACGTTTGGTCGGGTTGCATGTCACCTTGATAGATCCGCAACTGGTGCGGCAGTTAGCCTTGCCGTGGAGCTAAACAGTGGGCTTGGGATAAAAAACAGGCCACCCGAAGGCAGCCTGTTAATCGTTACTAATGATAAAGCATGTCACCGATAAACGTGGTTAGTTAACACTAACCCCCGTTTCAACGCAGTTTATGCTCGTTCAGGGATATTTTTCAGCAGTTGAGTCAGTAGCTGCCAGTATTTATCCACACTAGCAATGTGCACACGCTCATCCGGTGAGTGTGGACCACGAATAGTTGGGCCGACAGAGACCATATCCATCTGTGGGTACGGCTCTTTGAATAGACCGCACTCAAGACCGGCATGGATCACCATAATGTTCGGCGTTTTATCAAACATCGCCTGATAAGTCTCACGCACAACCTGCATGATAGGTGACTGATTATCTGGCTTCCAGCCCGGATAACCGCCTTTAAAGACCGCTTCTGCCCCTGCCAACTCTGCCAGAGCCGACAGCATTTTTTGCACACCGCAGCGGCCGCTGTCAATCAGTGAACGGATCAGACAAACAATCTGCACGCCTTGTTCTGAAGTCGTCACCACACCCAGATTTAATGAGGTTTCAACCACACCCGGCACAGCATCACTCATTCGCATTACACCGTTCGGGCAAGCATGCAGCAGTGCCAGTAAACGCTGTTGTGCGTCGGCAGCAAATACCTGAGCAGGCATTGGCGCATTATCAAGCAGAACGGTCAGATTTGGTTCAACGGCACTCAGCTCACTGCGCTGAATATCGGTAAACTTATCAACCAACGCACGCAGACGTGCCACATTCGCTGTCGGCACTAACAGTGTGGCCGAGCCTTCACGTGGAATAGCGTTACGCAGTGTACCACCCTGAATATTGGCAAGGCGCAGGCCTAACTCTGCCGCATGGCCAAACAGGAAACGGCCCAGCATCTTGTTCGCATTACCCAGATACAGGTGAATATCACCCCCTGAGTGGCCGCCTTTTAACCCTTTCACTGTGAGGGTAAAGGCTTGCATATCCGCCGGTGCAGTTTCTCGTGCAACAGGCAGTGTCATAGTGGCATCAATACCGCCGGCGCAACCCATGTAGATTTCGCCTTCCTCTTCGGAGTCGGTATTGATTAGAATTTCACCTTGCAACCAGCCGCTTTGTAGGCCGAAAGCACCGGTCATGCCGCTCTCTTCATCAATGGTTAGCAGAACTTCCAGCGGGCCGTGTTGCAGATCATTTGCCGCAACCACTGCCAGTGCAGATGCCATGCCAATACCATTATCCGCGCCGAGGGTTGTTCCTTGCGCTTTCACCCACTCGCCATCGATATACGGGCGGATCGGGTCTTTGGTAAAGTCATGCACCGTATCGTTATTCTTTTGCGGCACCATATCCAGATGGGCTTGCAAAACAACCGGTTTACGGTTTTCCATTCCTGCTGTTGCAGGTTTGCGGATCAGAATATTGCCAACCGCATCACGCTCAACATGCAGGCCAGCCCCTTGCGCCCACTCAACAATGAAGCTTGCTAACGCCTCTTCATGGTGTGACGGGTGTGGAATAGAACAAATTTTTTCGAAAAATTGCCACAAAGGTTGTGGTGACAGATGGCCCAATTGAGACACGGCGGGAACTCCTATCAATACAGAAAACAGATACAGTGACAACCCCAGTTATCTCTTCAGCCAATGCTAAAGTGCAATACTCTGCGATTGTGTGCTTTAAATTACGTGTTAAATCATGAACTAAATCCTGCCTGCTTTACGCTTAATCTGTCAAAGAAAACAGAATGTTATTTGGTAAGCACAGGTTTATTAAGCACAGCATACCACTGCAAAGACATCTGTAGGAAATTATCACCGATAGCAGGGCCGCATTTTTGTATCTTATTTTAAGGATAACAAAAAAGAACAGAACGAAACGTTTGATGGATATCTGTACAAGTTTTGTAATTTTTAGATCAAAAAAAGCTTACATTTTGTGTGATAATTGTATTTATGTGATTTTTATCACTGAGTATTGTAATTAAATTCCAAAGTGATATTATTTTAACCGTTGAGAAAAACAACGAATCAACATGCAACGCAACCTAAGTTATGCAACGCAACTTTAGAAAGCTTAAGGATTAAGCCCGTGTCTCACGCCTCCAAGGAACTGAGAACAAGTTAAAGGCGCCGCATCGGTCTTTAGTAACACTTGTTAATGAGGTGATTTATGCAAGGTATTTATTGCGATTTGTTCTGGAATCGTCGTGGAATTTACACCGGAAATTTTGTTTATCCACGTGAATTTGGTTATTAATTTTACGTGTTAGTGACTGTTATACAGCCCTATGCCGGCGCGATTGTTGTGGCATAGTGTAATCCATTCGTTCATCCCTAATTGGCGCATCGGATTCTGATGTACCACACCTGATTCCTAGGTATTTTCACCACCTTCCTCGAAAGGTGGTTTTTTTTGCCCATTTTTTACCCTCTATCGGGTGAACATGCGCGTTGTTGCGTGATTTCACGCCCAAACGCCTGAAATTATGCACAATCAGAGGCATAATTACTGGTCTTTAGGTTTTCTTATCTCTATAATCTCGCCCCAACAGTTTTTGGCTCTGTTTTTATCTACCCTAGCAAACGTTTGCTGGCAGTGCAGAGCATGAAACCGATTTCATTAACGTGATGACATATAACGCAGAAAAATAAAGCAACGCAAAAAAGTACTTGTGTCAGATCTAATCCGGCATTGCATTGTTTTACTGAAATCGGTTTTTATCTTTTACTCAATGATTCCTACAAAAATAACGTAGCCCACAAACTCTGCGGGTTATGCTTGAGGTTACCGTTATGGCTGAAAAATATATTGTAAGTTGGGACATGTTGCAGATCCACGCGCGGAAACTGGCGCACCGTTTACTGCCAGCAGAGCAGTGGAAGGGGATCATTGCGGTCAGCCGTGGAGGGCTTGTTCCCGCAGCGCTGTTGGCGCGTGAATTGGGTATTCGCCATGTAGATACCGTTTGTATCTCAAGTTATGACCATAATCAGCAACGTAATCTGACCGTACTCAAACGCGCAGAGGGTGATGGTGAAGGCTTCTTGTTGGT
>NZ_JBOFRH010000387.1:0-1196 GCF_051650925.1 Plesiomonas sp. | reverse complement strand
TGCGTGAGGTTAATGTTGATTTGAATCTGGGGCAATTACCGCCTTTGTATGGAAATACCACCGAACTGGTGCAGGTTTGGGTCAATATCATCAAAAATGGTTGGGATGCGATGAAAGATGCGCAAACCCCTGATCCCACCATCAAGATTTCTACCCGTGCCGGTAAACGCTCGATTCAGATCTCTCTGGCCAATAATGGCCCGATGATCCCTGAAGAGGTGGCGGCGCGTATTTTTCAGCCCAATTTTACAACCAAAACCATGTCGGCGCGTCGCCAAGGGCAAACGGTCGGGTTGGGGTTGGGTTTGTATATCGTTAAGCGCTTGGTGGAGAGTTACGGCGGAGACTTGCTTTTGAAAAGCACGCCAGAATATACCCGTTTTCGTGTTCGTTTGCCGTTGCAGGCGGAGCCGCTGTCATCGCCGGAACGCCATGATGACGATGAATAATCGTGTGTTTGTAGCAGGCGAAACGGGTGTGTGCTGGAGTTGGTGGTGAGTTAACCCTTATCTAGGCTAATAGCGAAGCTAATTATTTATCTTCGCTACCAACATCAGCCCTCGCGGCATAACCGCAACGCCCTACGTGAGCCTATGCTGGCACAAGCAAAGGGATTTTACAGGAGGTCAAAATGGAAAAGCTGTATCTGATTTGTGTAGATGATCAGCGAGATGTGCTGAGCGCTGTTGTCAGAGATCTCGAAAAGCTGAGTGACTGGGTCTGTATTGAAGAGTGTGAGTCTGCCGATGAAGCGGCGGGGTTAATGGACGAACTCGATGCCGAAGGTTGTCCGATTGCGTTAGTGATTTCCGATCATATTATGCCGGGCAAAAGCGGGGTCGATTTTCTGGCCGATATTGCCCAAGACATGCGCTTTATCCAAACTAAAAAGATTTTGCTGACCGGTCAGGCATCGCACAAAGACACTATAGATGCGGTGAACCGCGCACGTATTCAGCACTACATTGAAAAACCGTGGCAACCGGAGCCGCTGTTGGCTATTTGCCGTAAATTGCTGACCGAGTATCTGTTTGATACCGGTATGGATGTAACTCCGTATATTGAGTTTGCCGACCAAGCGGTGTTGCTGGAGCGTATGCGCGACTAGCACCATCTTGATTGCCGCAGACAAAAAGAGCCCCAGCATTGGGGCTCATTTATTTCGGTATACCCGTTTTCCTGCAGTGATTCTCTTT
>NZ_JBOFRH010000386.1:0-1970 GCF_051650925.1 Plesiomonas sp. | reverse complement strand
GTGTGTCAGCGGTGATATCAGCCTCCACGATGAGAGCATCAATATTGTCGAGTTTGCGTAGCAGCTCTGGCGGTAGGGTAGAGAGGCGATCACTGGCCATGTGAATGCTGCCAACCAGTTCGAGATCAACATCATCAAGTCGGACATCAACAGCGGGATAGGCTTGTGCCAGCGGTGACAAAAGACCCAGCCACAGGGCCAAACGGGTCAGTAATTTCTTCATGCTGTTGCTCCGGAAAAAAAGATTCTCTACTTGAGAAAATGGGGGCGGGATAAAGTTCCCGCAAGCCCCATTATGTAAATAATTCTGTTTCCGTTATTGCTGTGTACTGTTTACATTGCCGTGTACTGCTTAATTGTGCTGTTATGTTATGCGCCGTTTTGTCGGCTGTAAGGTGTTTGTTTTCCTTGTGCGTCAAACGCTAACACCACATAAGGATCTTTTTGATCGCCTTGTTCCATGCCTGGGCTACCAATAGGCATGGCCGGTGTGCTGATACCGCTGATGGCTGGTTTTTCTTTGAGCATACGGCGCACATCGGCTGCCGGAACATGCCCTTCAACAGCGTAACCTTCAACAATGGCAGTGTGGCATGACATTAAATCGGGTGTGATGTTGTGCTGCATTTTGAGCTTGTACATCTCATTATCTTCCATCATCACGGTTTTAACGTTAAACCCTTCATTTTGCATGTGTTCTGCCCATTTAGAACAGCAACCACAATACGGGGATTTATACATAGTCACATCGGTTGCTGCCCATGACGCGGCAGATGTTAACGCTAAAGTGACAGCAAAAAGGGCTCGTTTCATGTTTATTCCTGTTGTGTTGTTGGGCTATTGCGCGGTGTGAAGCGCAATAACCGGTTGGCATTTGAGACCACCGTAATGGAGGAGAGCGCCATAGCTGCGCCGGCAACAATCGGGTTCAGTAATAGCCCGATAAAAGGGTATAAAATGCCTGCCGCGACGGGGATCCCAAGCGAGTTATACACGAATGCACCGAACAAGTTTTGCTTCATATTGCGCAATACTGCTCGTGATAGAGACATGGCATCGGCCACGCCGTGCAAACTGTGGCGCATCAGGGTCATGGCTGCGGTTTCAATGGCCACATCACTGCCGCTACCCATGGCAATGCCGACATCTGCTTGAGCCAGCGCTGGGGCATCGTTGATACCATCACCAATCATGGCGACAATATTGCCTTGCTGTTGCAGGCGGCGGATTTCAGCCGCTTTACCGTCGGGCAGTACACCGGCAACTACCTGATCAATTCCTGCTTCTTGGGCAATGGCTTGTGCGGTAAGTGGGTTGTCACCGGTTAGCATGACCAGTGTAAAGCCGTCGGCACGCAGGCGTTGCAGGGCGCTGATACTGTCACTGCGTAGCGGATCTCGGATGGAAAATAGTGCCACCAGTTGTTGGTCACAAGCCAGCAACACCGGCGTTGCACCTTGTGCTGCCGCCAGTTCAAGCGGTTGTATGATGTGATCAACATCAATGTGTTGCTGTTGCATCAGCGCCAGATTACCCAGCAACAGGGATTTACCGTTTACGGTGGCTTGTACGCCCAACCCACGCAGGGTTTTGAACTCAGTCGCATCGGGTAGGGTCAGGCCGTCTGCTTTTTGCAAAATGGCCAGCGCCAGCGGATGGCTAGAGCCTTTTTCAAGCGCTGCTGCCCACTGTAAAACGTCTGTTTCAGTGTGGTTATTGAGTGCAGTAATGGCGGTGACAGTTGGCCGACCTTCGGTCAGTGTGCCGGTTTTATCAAAAACCAGTGTATTGACTTTGCTGGCCTGTTGCAGTGCATCTGCATCGCGGATGAGCACGCCAAACTCTGCTGCTCGACCGACTCCGGAGATGATGGACATCGGTGTTGCCAGACCCAGCGCGCAAGGACAGGCGATGATCAGTACAGTGGTGGTAATTGAGAGGGCGTAGGCAATGTGGGGCTGCGGGCCGAC
>NZ_JBOFRH010000385.1:0-8505 GCF_051650925.1 Plesiomonas sp. | reverse complement strand
GTTTTACATAGGGTTATTTGCATTATTGAGTGCCCGATGGGGCACTCAATATCCGGCTATATTTGACCGTGTAATCGTGCAGGAAATGTTGCCAGAAATACGGTCAAAACGGCTGGAAAATATTAGGACAATGGGGTGACTTGCGTGCTATTGAGCATATAGTCCAGCGCTTCCATTGATGGAACATGCACACCGTGATCAGCCACTGTCCAGCTGGCCAGTGCGGTTGCAAAGCGTAAGCCCTGTGCCATATCCCAGCCTTTAATGGCCGACCATGCTAACCCTGCCACTAAGGTATCGCCGGCACCCACTTCAGAAACCACATTAATTTCCGGAGGAATACTGCGGCAACCGTCATTTTTGCGTACGGCAATCGCGCCTTGTGAACTGGCTGAAATGACCACGGTATCCACACCAAAACCGAGTAAACGGTGCGCATGCGGTAGAGCCTGTTCGAGCGTGGTGATCTCTTCGCCACACCAGTGCGATAACTCGTGCAAATTGGGCTTGATCAAGTGCGGCCCCGCTTTAATACCTTCAGCCAGTGCCGTCGCACTTGAGTCAAAATAGACTGTAGCGCCTTTTGCCCGTAACGCGCGGATTAACTCAGCATAAAACCAAGGTTCAACACCGCGCGGTAAACTGCCGCTGAGAATAAACAGTGTCTCCGGTGTGGCCTGATGGCGCAACTGATCAAATAAGCGTTGTTGCAGAGCGGTATCAACATGAAACCCGGGAAAGTTAATTTCAGTCATGCGGGCGTTCTCTTCCGCCAGCTTGATATTAACCCGCGTACGGCCATTGACCCGTAAAAACTGATCTTTCAAGCCTTTTTGTTCAAACAGGTTTTCAAAACCCATTTGGTTGTTGTCGCCCATAAAACCGCTTACGGTAACATCGGCGCCTAAATCGGCTAAAATGCTGGCAACGTTAATCCCTTTACCCGCACAGTGGCGGCTAAAATCATTGACCAGATTGAGTTCACCCGGATGTAATTCATCAATGTTACCGGTTAGATCAATTGCCGGATTCAAGGTTACTGCAATCACACGCTGCATCAGCGATGACTCCTAAAAATAAAAATCAGTGACAACGACGACAGGGCTGCCGCTGATAATCAGCAATCAATAACTCAGCTCAATATAATGCCGTTAATCGTTTATACGCTATGATTGTACAAGCTGAAGCGAATCAGCACTAGCTGATTATTCTCAAGACGCAGAGCATTTCAACACAGAAAGCAGTCAGAGTAATGAAACGAGCGGATCATAGCAGATTTGTTATGCCTTTTTAGAATAATTTTCACGAGAATAGTGCGTTTTTAGTTGTAGTAAAACGGGTATTCACATACCAGAGCGATTATACTTTTTAGGATATAGAAAATAGAGCAGGTAAGATAAATATGGCAAATAAGGCCGCAGCAGTACATATTTTAGTGAAAACCGAGAAAGAGTGCATCATGCTCAAGCAGAAATTAGCCGGTGGTGCAGATTTCGGTAAGTTGGCGCGTCAGTTTTCAACGTGTCCTTCAGGAAAGCAGGGCGGCGACTTGGGTGAGTTCAGTAAAGGGCAAATGGTGCGTGCATTTGATCAGGTGGTGTTTTCTGCGCCATTACTGGAGGTGATGGGGCCAGTCAAAACACAATTCGGTTTTCATTTGATAAAAGTGTTGTACCGTAATTAATGTATTCGTTTTATATATGCCGTGGCAAAAATGCCACGGCATGTTTGAAATACGATGAGATACCGTAATAATCAGCGGTTATTCAGCGTCATCATCAAATTCGCTGTCATCAAACTCTTCCCCTGAAATATCTTCAAAATACCAATAGCCGGTATTCACTAATTCCGTCAGCAGAGTCATGAAGGTGGCGTTATTCAGATGCTCGCCCAACTCATCGGCACTGAAAGCCTCAAGATCGCACAGCACCCGACGCGTCTCTTCACTGCCTTTTGGCAGCAGTAACTCTTCGCCGTTAATAAAGCAGCGCTCACCCAGATAAAACGCACGTAGGCCGCCCAAGCGTTGCAGTGTCAGGCCACTTTGCAACATCTCATACAGATCATCAGGCGTAAACTCAGGCTCAGCTTCAACCAGATCAAGCTCGTGGCGAGACTGGCTGATAAAGCTGCCAAACCAGTTGTTGAAGTGGGTTTTATCGCTGAGCAAATCGAGCATCATGCGGTGAATTTTATCCGTTTCGGCAACAGTAATTTCACCCGGCGTGCTGGTTAGCGCCAGATCAGGATCATCATAACGGCGGTTACCCAGATCGTGTGCCAATACATGGTCAGCAAAGCTGCTGATCAGATCGCGTTGATCGGGCGCGCGGTATCCGACAGAGAAACTCATTGAGGTTTCAATAGAGTCACCGTCGTGCGGGAATCCTGGTGGAATGTACAGAATATCACCGGGGTTTAGCTCTTCATCAATAATCGGCTCAAACTTTTCAACATGCAGCAGGCTTGGGTGTGGGCAGTGCTGTTGCAGTGGCAGTTTATCACCAACACGCCAGCGGCGCAGGCCTGAGCCCTGAATGATAAATACGCCATACTGATCAATATGCGGGCCAACGCCACCGTGCGGGGTAGAGAAGGAGACCATCAAGTCATCAAGACGCCAGTTTGGTAGTACCCGAAACGGAGTGATCAGTTTTGCAGCCAGCGGATGCCAATGGTTAACCGATTGTACCAACAGTGACCAGTGCGTTTCCCCAAGGTGATCATAGCTCTCGAATGGGCCATGCTGGGCATTCCACTGCTGATTTTTGAAGCTGACAATGCGGCTGTCTGCTTCTGGCTCGGTGGCAATACCGGCCAGTTCATCGGCAGACATCGGGTCAATAAAATCAGTAAATGCACCGCGAAGAATGACAGGTTTTTTCTGCCAGTAAGTGGCCATAAAAGCGGGCCAATCAATGTTCAGTTGGTACGGCATAGCGCAGAGTATCCTCAAGAGAGTTTATGCGCATTATACGTGTTCTTTGCGGTGCTATCTTGTCTATCTCGGCATTCCAGCGAGTTTTATACTGATTTTATGTGGCCGCTTACTCCTCTTGGTCACCAAAAATAACCGTGACCTGTGCTCCACCTAGCGTGCCATAATCAAAGTGCAGTTCACCTTTGTAGTTTTCGACAATACCCAGCGCGATGGCCAGCCCTAGCCCCTGACCGGGTTTTAAGGTGTCAGCCCGCTGTCCGCGCTGTACAACCATCTGCTGCTTATTGGCCGGAATGCCGGGGCCATCATCATCAACAATCAATATCAGCTGGTTATCCTGCATATTGGCGCGAATAGAGACAAATTCCAGACTGTATTTGCAAGCGTTATCAATGATATTGCCCATGACTTCCATAAAGTCATCTTTATCGCCGCTGAAAATCAGTTCAGGCGAGATATCAAGAGATAGGCTGATCCCTTTACTGGCATAGACTTTATTAAATGCACACATAAGGCATCGAGCATACCGGCCACCGAGGTTAATTTACGGTTAAGTGGCCCATCGTGCGGGCGATCGGCACGGCGCAGGTAATAGCCGATTTGTTGTGAGATCCGGTCAATCTGCTCTTGCAGCACCGGTTCGGCTTCGTCAAAGTGATTTTTTTCGGGGGATAACCGCACAGAGCGCAGGGTAGTTTGCAGCACGGCCAGCGGTGTTTTTAGGCTGTGGGTCAGATCGCCCAGCGTTGCGCGGTAACGCTCTTGCATCTGTTTTTGTGCGGTAATCAGCCGGTTTAAATTGATGATCAGGCGGCGCAACTCCTGCGGCGGTTTCGGGCTGAAATCGAGCTGTTGGCGCTGGTTATTCTCTAGCTCTTCAACCTGCAGAGCAAGATTTGCAATCGGTAATAAACTCCAGTTGGCTGCCAGCCATAAAAGAGGAATGATCAGCAGAACATGTGCCAGTAATACCCACTCAAACAGCAACCAGACATAATCAGCATTTTGTAACTCTTGCGGCACAACATCTAAAGTGACAATGGTCATTGATGGCAGTTCATTACTGGCCGGATAGGTATTCACGGCTACCGAGTAGGTCACAGACTCATCAATATACTCATTGAGACCCGCTTTTAAACGCTCGTTGTTCATCAGCGGGTAGGTGGCTATTGGGTGCGGGCTATCTATCTCATAGAAACCGGGTTTTTTTAGCCACTCAGGGGCTATCGCTTTTTCAAATTCCGGTACATTTTCCAGCCGCCAGAGCAATTTTCCGTCAGCATCATAAATCCATGCCAATAGCATTTTATTGCGCAGCAGGCTGTCGGGTACGTGTACGCTGAGCTTATCTTCTTTCCAGTGTGCGAAATTAACAAATAAATTTCCCTCACTGCTCATAATTCGGTAGGTCGATTTTTCAAACACATAGATATAACCGCCAATCGCCACAACGCCGTACAGCAGTGATAACACGCCGATTAATACGGCGGTTGCCAGCAGAAAACGCAGCCGTAATGACTGAAATTTCAGGTTGCCGATAGCCTGTTTAATACGGTTAATGCCTTGTGTTACCCGAGAAAATATCACCATTATTGGCAACTTAGCTCAAAGCGATATCCCTGACCCCGTACGGTCGTGATCACATCGTTATGCCCATCACTCTCTTCAAGGGCCAGTTTGCGGCGCAGGCGGCCCATCAGCACATCAATGGTGTGGGTTTCACGCAGTTCGGCATCAGCATATAGCTGGAACATCAAGTGATCTTTACTGATCACCTGCTGGTGGTTGCGCATCAGGTATTCGAGGATTTTATACTCAAATGCGGTCAGTTTTACCGGTTGCTGGTGAATAGTGAGTTCGCGGCGTGACAGGTTTAGCTGATACGGGCCGGCGGTCATGTAGGTAGACGCAATGCCGTTACTGCGGCGAAGCAGTGCCTGTAAACGGGCAACCACTTCCTCGAGCTGGAATGGCTTGGTGACATAATCATCAGCACCTGATTCCAGCCCCTGAACTTTCTCTTGCCAGCTTTCGCGTGCGGTGAGTATCAGAATCGGCAATTTTTTTCCAGCGGCTCGCCAGCGGCGGATCAGCGATAAACCGTCTTCATCGGGTAGGCCGAGATCGACCAGCGCGATATCCAGTTCATGCTCTTGCTGAAAATAGTCCGCTTCTACGGCATCTTTTGCCGCATCAACCTGATGCCCTTGCTCTTCAAGCTGCACTTTCAGGTGATGGCGGAGCAGGGCATTATCTTCAACAATAAGAATACGCATTAAAACCTCAAACAGTGACCAATGTAGACAGCGGCGCAGTATGGCTTCATATCCCAATACCGTATTTTATTTAGGGATATAGCTTAAGCGCTGTGCAGCGCCGTTTAACCGCGAAATACGTGCAAAGTGTTATGTTTTACCTGCTATACACTCTAACGTTAAGCGGTATTAACATGCCATATGTTATCTCACACTCTGCAGATTTTTGTTTAAACCTGCGATAAACCAATGCATAAACAAAAAAAGCCGATAACAGTGTTATCGGCTTGAATATACAGCGTATTTTGCCATTTCTTGGCCACTGTTTCGTGGGAATACAGCGGTCAACTCAAGGCAAGTTGTTGTCATACTGTTATTTTTACAGCATGACCTTGTATTATTTTAGTGCATCAACCATCTGCACAGCATGGCCAATATAGTTGGCCGGTGTCATGGCTTTCAGACGAGTTTTTTCATGTTCAGGCAGAGCTAAACCATCAATAAACTGCTGCATACCTTGTGCATCTACGCGCTTACCACGGGTCAGCTCTTTGAGTTTTTCATACGGCTTTTCGATACCGTAACGGCGCATCACGGTTTGAATTGGCTCTGCCAATACTTCCCAATTGTGATCAAGCTCGTTCGCAAGGTTGCCCTCATTCACCTCAAGCTTGCTGATGCCTTTCAGGGTGGATTGATAGGCGATCAGTGAATAGCCTACGCCAACACCCAGATTACGCAGTACGGTAGAGTCCGTTAAGTCACGCTGCCAGCGTGAAACCGGCAATTTAGCCGCCAGATGATCAAACAGTGCATTGGCTAATCCGATATTGCCCTCTGAGTTTTCAAAGTCAATTGGGTTCACTTTATGCGGCATAGTAGAAGAGCCGATCTCTCCGGCAATGGTTTTTTGCTTAAAGTGATTGAGCGCAATGTAGCCCCACATATCGCGGTCAAAATCGAGCAAAATAGTGTTGAAACGAGCAACCACATCAAACAGCTCGGCAATGTAGTCGTGCGGCTCAATTTGTGTGGTGTACGGGTTCCAATTTAGGCCAAGCGAAGTAACAAAACTTTCACTGAAATGGTG
This sequence comes from Plesiomonas sp., assembly GCF_051650925.1. NCBI lineage: Bacteria > Pseudomonadati > Pseudomonadota > Gammaproteobacteria > Enterobacterales > Enterobacteriaceae > Plesiomonas > Plesiomonas sp. The sequence goes on along the minus strand of NZ_JBOFRH010000385.1, from coordinate 2,219 downwards.
CCAGTCAACATCAGGGTAGGCCGCCAGATGTGCGTTGTAGTTACCTACCGCGCCATTAATTTTACCTAGGATCTCAACGTGTTGCAGCTGACGGAATTGGCGCTCTAGGCGGTAAGCCACGTTAGCCATCTCTTTACCGACCGTTGACGGTGTTGCTGGCTGACCGTGGGTACGTGAAAGCAGTGGCATGTCGCGGTAGGTGTGTGCCAGACCTTTGATCTGGTCGATCAGCGTACGCCATACTGGATTTAGCACGTCTGTACGTGCCGTACTCAGCATAAGCCCGTGTGACAGATTGTTGATATCTTCAGAGGTGCAGGCAAAGTGAATAAATTCACTGACCGCATTCAACTCGGGCTGGGCGGCTACTTTTTCTTTCAAGAAGTACTCAACCGCTTTGACATCGTGGTTGGTGGTGCGCTCAATGGTTTTAATCCGCGCAGCATCGGCTTCAGAAAAATCGCTCACAATCTGATCAAGGAAAGCGTTTGCGTCAGCGCTGAGTGCCGGTACTTCAGCAATGCCTTCACAGGCGGCAAGTTTTTGTAACCAGCGAACTTCTACCATTACCCGAAATTTCAGCAAACCAAATTCACTGAAAATGCCACGCAAGGCGGTGACTTTATCGCCGTAGCGGCCATCAATCGGGGATACAGCTGTCAGAGCGGACAGTTCCATGGGGATAAAACTCCTGAGTTCAGATAGTAAACGTTGATACAGAAAATAGAAAAAAGTGGGCCATTTACAGCTCGGCAAGCATACGCTTGGCCTGTTCAGCCAGTTTTCCGCGCGAAAAGACCAGTTGTAATCGGCTTCCACCCACTTGTCGCCACAGTACGGCAGCCCGAATTCCGGCCAACAAACAGGCTCGAATTCGGCTTTGGACAAGGCTATTTTGCAGATGGGTTGGATTACCGGTTACCTGAATACGCGGTCCGAGAGGGCTGATGACATCAACATAAATCTCGGCAACGGCACTGACCATTTGTTCATCGAGCAGATCAAAATGGGCAAGTTGGCGATCAAGCCGTGTAATGCGGTCAGACAATACCGAAACGCTGTCTTTGCGGGCAGAGAGCTTTTTCTCGAGGATGATTAGCCCGATTAAGTAGCGGGTCAATTGGCTGTCTTGCTGCCCCTTCATGCCAGATAACTGGTTAATCAGCGTCTCTAATCCAAGGCGCAGATTTAGCGGCTCATTATCAAAAACGGCCAGCGTTGATGTAGGAGATGTTTGTAAAATGCTATGTAGCGAAGCGCGAAGCGCCTCGCTGTGGCTGTTTCCATCGCGTGCAATCTCTTGCACTAATCTCACTGCCTGACACATGCCGGAAAGTGCAATGACAACATCCGTGGTATTTTTTGCCACTGAAATCACTCCTTGATTTGCGCCTCAATAATACCGCCGCCCAAGCACACTTCACCGGCATAAAATACGGCAGATTGGCCGGGGGTCACGGCAATTTGTGGCTCATCAAAACGCACTTCGATTTTATCATCACCAAGCGGGGTGATAGTGCACGGAATATCCTGCTGGCGATAACGGGTTTTCACCGTACAGCGGAAAGGTGCGGTAACAGTGTGGCGATCAACCCAGTGTAACTGCTGTGCAATCAAACCGTTTGATTTTAGACGCGGGTGATCATGGCCCTGTGCAACAATCAGCTGATTATTTTCCACATCTTTTTCAACCACATACCACGCCTCTTCCGAACCCTCTTTGGTTCCGCCAATCAGCAACCCTTTACGCTGGCCGAGCGTGTGATACATCAGACCCTGATGCTCGCCCATGACAATACCGTCAACACTGACGATTTTGCCCGGTTGTGCCGGCAGGTAACGGCCTAAAAATTCTGTGAATTTACGTTCACCGATAAAGCAGATCCCCGTAGAGTCTTTTTTCTTGGCGGTGATCAGCCCAATCTCTTCGGCAATGCGGCGAACTTCTGGTTTTTCAAGTTCACCGACAGGGAACAGGCTTTGTGCAACTTGTTCAGATCCCAGCGTATACAGGAAATAGCTCTGATCTTTATTTTGATCAAGCCCGCGCAACAGTTGTACCTGACCATTTTCATCACGATCAGAGCGGCGTACATAGTGGCCGGTAGCAATATAATCCGCGCCTAAATCTTCGGCGGCGAACTCTAAAAAGGCCTTAAACTTAATCTCTTTATTGCACAGAATATCAGGGTTTGGCGTGCGGCCCGCTTTGTACTCTT
>NZ_JBOFRH010000384.1:0-15266 GCF_051650925.1 Plesiomonas sp. | reverse complement strand
AGTTGGAAGTGTTTGCGCAGAGGCAGTAACGCGCCGCGTTCGGGTTGCTGCTGAGGGGGCAGGTGCTCCCACTTTGGCCCGCCGACAGAACCAAATAAAATGGCATCGGCCGCTTCGCAGCCCGACAGTGTTTCTGCTGGCAGCGGTGTGCCGTGCAGATCAATGGCAATGCCGCCGACAGGGTGTTCGCTGTATGCCAAGCTGAAACCAAAATGTGGTTGCACTGCGGCCAGCACGTTAATCGCTTCTTGCATCACTTCTGGCCCGATACCGTCTCCGGCTAATACGGCGATAGTGTAGTGATTTGCCGCGGCGTTTGTTGTCATCCCTGTCATGATTGTGCTGCCTCTGTCCGTTGTTGGTGAATGCGTTGTGTCTCTTGAGAAACCCGCTGAGCACGGTGAATGGCGTTGATAACGTGGATCAGTGCCTGTGCAGAAGATTCGATAATGTCAGTTTCCAGCCCGACACCGTGGAAGCGGCGGCCCTGATAATCGGCCACGATATCGACCTGACCAAGCGCATCTTTGCCCTGACCCTTGGCCGATAGTTGGTAGTTCACAATGCTTATCTCATAACCGGTAATCCGGTTGATACACTGATAGACCGCATCGACCGGCCCGTTGCCGGTGGCTGCTTCGGTATATTCGTTATCACCGGCCTTTAGGCGTACTGATGCGGTGGCCATCACGCTGCCGCCTGATTGCACGCTCAGGTAGTTCAAACAAAAATGCTCTGACTCTTCCTGCTGCATATTGATAAAGGCCAGCGCTTCTAGATCATAATCAAACACCTGCCCCTTTTTATCGGCCAGTTTCAAAAAGGCGGCGTAGAGTGAGTCAATATCGTAATTGCTTTCTGAATAGCCCATCGCTTCCATGCGGTGTTTCACTGCGGCACGGCCTGAGCGTGAGGTCAGGTTTAACTGATTTTGGTTTAACCCAATAGATTCTGGGGTGATAATTTCGTAGTTCGATTTATTTTTCAGCATGCCATCTTGATGAATGCCAGAAGAGTGGGCAAAGGCGTTCGCGCCGACAATGGCCTTGTTTGCCTGTACCGGCATGTTGCACAACTGGCTGACCAATTGGCTTGTGCGGTGAATATCCTGATGGCGAATACCGGTGTGTACCCCCAGCAAATCAGCGCGGGTTTTGATGATCATCGCCACTTCTTCGAGTGAACAGTTACCGGCTCGCTCGCCGATCCCATTCATGGTGCACTCAATTTGCCGTGCACCGGCTTGTACTGCCGCAATCGAATTGGCGACTGACAACCCCAGATCGTTATGGCAATGCACCGAGATCACCGCCTGATCAATATTGGGTACACGGTTAAACAGAGTTTCGATAATGCCACCAAACTGGCTCGGAATGGTGTAACCCACCGTATCGGGAATGTTGATTGTTTTAGCACCGGCACGAATGGCGGCTTCAACCACGCGGCACAAATTATCAATCGGTGTTCGCCCTGCATCCTCACAAGAGAACTCCACATCATCGGTATATTGGCGGGCACGTTTTACTGCGCGTACCGCCATCTCAAGCACATCATCAAAACTGCGCTTAAGCTTGGTTTCGATATGTAACGTTGAAGTGGCAATAAAGGTATGAATGCGAAAGGCTTCGGCCACTTTCAATGATTCAGCGGCAACATCAATATCCTGATCGACCGCGCGGGCCAGTGCGCAGACTCGGCTGTGTTTGATATTGCGGGCAATGGTTTGTACTGACTCAAAATCGCCCGGTGAAGAGACAGGAAACCCGACCTCCATCACATCTACGCCCAAGCGCTCAAGCGCAAAGGCAATTTGCAACTTCTCTTTGACGCTCAGGCTGGCGCGTAGTGCCTGTTCCCCGTCGCGTAACGTGGTATCGAATATAATGACCTGATTGCTCATAATAAAAATTCCTTTTGCTGTCGTACCATCCCTGCGGTCAGCCGGAAAAAAAAGCCCGCGCTGACTGCGCGGGCTCGGGGATTTGGTTTGCTGACCGTTCTCGTTGCTACTTGAACAAACCCTGAGCTGACCCGCGCTGATAAGCAGCGAGTAGGAGTAGGTTAAGTAGCAGCGAAGTGATATTCATGGTCGCGTTCTCATTCATCTAATGATTCATTAAGGGATAAAGAGGTATCGGTTGGCGATAAAATATCCGCAATGCTTATGTGATACTTCAGATGTTATGCACTTGTCAATAGTTTGATTGGAATGGTTGAATCAGGGAAATAAAACTGCTGCAAAACTATCAATGAATTGTCATCTGGGGTTTATAGAGTAAAGCCAAGTCTGCTCGGTTCAATCAGGAGAAGTCTATGGTGCGTTTATCCTTGCGGCGTTTTGATCTGGCGGTTTCAACCTTTTGTTTATGCCACCGTTTCAACCACGCTGTCGCCCGCGTCTCCCGTATGGTGTCGCGTACCGGTGATGGCCCACTCTATCTGCTGGTGGGCGTGCTGCTTTACTACACTGAACCTCATGCGGGTACGCATTTTTTTCGCACCGGTTGTCTGGCATTTGCAGTTGAGCTGCCGATTTACTGGCTCCTGAAAAACAGCATCCGGCGTGATAGACCACTGAATCTTCCCTGTTTTATTGTGCCCTCTGATCGTTACAGCCTGCCGTCAGGCCACACTGCCGCCGCGTTTTTAATGACAGGGTTAGTGGCCGCTTACTATCCATTCTGGTTACCCATCGCCTTAAGTTGGGCCTTGCTGATAGGCCTGTCACGCGTACTGCTTGGCGTACACTTTCTGACAGACATTATTGCCGGTGCAATTTTGGGGTTGGGCTGCGCAACGCTGGCGCTGGAGTGGGCATGAAAATTTTATACGGGATACAAGGCACGGGAAATGGCCATCTGTCACGTGGCCGTGCCTTAGTGCCGGCATTACGGCAGCAAGGCGTTCAGGTGGATGTGATCTGCTCGGGGCGCAACCCGAATGACTATTTTGATATGCAGATTTTTGGCCGCTATCAGACCCGCAGAGGGCTGAGTTTTGTTTCACAGCACGGCAAAATTGCACTGGGAAAAACCGTTCGCCACAACCATCTGTTACAACTGCTGCGCGATATTCAGACTCTTGATCTGCGCGGATATGATCTGGTGTTAAGTGATTTTGAACCGGTCAGTGCATGGGCAGCACAGCGTGCCGGTGTGCCGAGCCTGACAGTCAGCCATCAGGCTGCCTTTCAATACCCTATTCTCAAAGAGGGGGATAGCCTGTTTAACCGCCAGCTAATGCGCCATTTTGCACCGGTACAACAGGCCATTGGCTTACACTGGTTTCACCATGATTGCCAGATCCTACCGCCGATTATTGATAGCAATACAACCCTGACCGCCAGCGATAATGGGCAGGTATTGGTATATCTGCCCTTTGAGAATTTAAACAGTATCTTGCATTGGCTCAGTGAGTGTCGGCATGCCAGATTTGACTGTTTTCATCCGGCGATAAAACAAGAGAAAAAACATAAAAATATCGGTTTGTATCCGCTGTCACATGCGCGTTTTCGTCAGGCTCTAGCAAGTTGCCACGGCGTGATTGCCAATGCCGGTTTTGAGCTGCCTTCTGAAGCGATGGCGCTAGGAAAAAAGCTGCTGGTAAAGCCGCTACAGGGGCAGTTTGAGCAGCAGAGTAATGCATTAACGCTCGATATTATGGGGTTGGCAACCCGCCTAAATCAGCTCGATCAGGGCGCGCTGCACCATTGGTTGCACAGCAGTGCGATTGGTCGTGTGGTTTTTCCTGATGTAGCCAGCGCGGTGGCCACTTGGGTAGCAGAGGGCGCATCCGGTGATGTTTCAGCCCTGAAAAAAGCCTTGTGGTCAAGTGTTGAGTTTCCAGAAAGTGTGGTTGAAAGTCTGCAAGATTGTACCCCGCTCGACAGCGATCTCTCGCTACCGGCACTGAACCTTTACACCGAATTTGGTTTATAAACCGAACTTAAAAAGCACAAACTGTCTAAAAAAGGCCATGTTTAGCCAGGTAGGAAACCCGATCCTGTTACATTTATGTGCTTTGTGAGTGCTTACTCATAAACAACTGTTTAAATCCTTTTCTTCTATCGACAAGTTCAGTTACACTTATTGTTATCTAAGCGTACAAGTGTACGCTGAAATTTACCCACGAATTTTAAGGTCCGAAGATGAAAGGTTATCACCTGATAGAACGTATCCAGGATCAGATTTCCCGTAATCCCGCAAAGGTTGCCATGCGTGATCAGCAAGGCAAAGCGTGGATTGACATCTGCTGGCAGGAAGCCAATGAGCGCCTGCGTGCCACTGCCCGTGCATTACTGAGCCTTGGCGTTGACGTACAAGAGCGTGTAGCGATTTTTTCCCAAAATATGGCTGAGTGGACACTCACTGACTTGGCTATTTTGCACCTGCGTGCCATTACAGTTCCGATTTACCCGACCAATACCACCGCACAAACGGCGTATGTGTTGGATGATGCCGATGTCCGCATTTTATTTGTTGGCGAACAGGCGCAGATGAATGCAGCCATTGCACTGCAAGAGACCTGCCCGCAGTTAACGCACATTATTGCTCTTGATCCGAAAGTTGATTTAAAAGGGTGCAGCATTGCCTGTCATCTGGCTGATTTTCGCCAACAAGGTACGGCAGAGTTTGATGCTGAGCTAGAGAGCCGTATTGCCAATCGTGATTTGGCCGATCTGTTTACCCTGATTTATACCTCGGGTACGACCGGTGAGCCGAAAGGGGTGATGCTCGATTACCGCAATATGGCCACACAGCTGCATTTGCACGATGATCGTTTAAGTCTGACCGAAGATGATGTCTCACTGAGCTTTTTGCCGTTGTCGCACGTCTTTGAGCGCGCATGGTGTTTTTATGTGCTGCACCGTGGTGCGGTGAATGTCTTTTTGCGTGATCCGCATAAAGCGCAGGCTGCGATGTTGGCAGTACGCCCAACTGTGATGTGTGCCGTTCCTCGCTTTTACGAAAAAGTGTTCAGCGCTATTCACGATAAAGTGGCAAAAGCACCGCTTATCCGCCGAATGCTGTTTAAGTGGGCAGTGAAAACCGGTGAACAGTATTTTTGGTGCTTGCGTCAGAAACGTCGCCCAAGTGCGCTGCTGCAGAGTAGCTATCGTCTGGCGGATAAACTGGTGTTGAGTAAATTGCGTGGTGCTCTGGGTGGGCGAACCCGTTTTTTACCGACATCAGGTGCAAAACTTGATGACGGTATTAACCTGTTTTTTCAGTCAATCGGTATCAATATTAAGTACGGTTACGGTATGACCGAAACTTGCGCCACCGTAACCTGCTGGGAAGATGACGAGTACCAATTTGGTTCTATCGGTACCCCGCTACCGGGTTTGGAAGTGCGGATTGCCGCAGACCAAGAGAATGAAATTCAGGTGCGTGGTACTTCGGTCATGCGTGGTTACTACAAAAAACCGGAAGAGACTGCAAACAGCTTTACCGCTGATGGTTGGTTAAAAACCGGTGATGCGGGCGCAGTTGACGAGCACGGAAACTTTTTTATCACCGAGCGAATTAAAGATCTGATGAAAACATCAGGTGGGAAGTATATCGCGCCGCAGATGATTGAAGGGGCGTTGGGGCAAGATCGCTTTATCGAACAAATTGCCGTGATTGCTGATACCCGTAAGTTTGTTTCAGCCTTAATTGTGCCTTGTTTTGAATCTTTAGAAGATTATGCGCGTAGCGTAAACATTAAATATCACGATCGTATGGAGCTGCTGAAAAATGGCCAGATCCGTGAAATGTTTGAGCAACGTCTGAAAAGTATTCAGAAAGAGCTGGCACGTTTTGAGCAAGTAAAACGTTTCACACTGCTGCCAGATGCCTTCACGATGGAGAGCGGCGAACTCACGCCAACCCTAAAACTGCGTCGGAAGATTATTTCACAGCGTTATCAGCGTGAAATTGACTCTATGTACGAATAGTGCGAATCAATAGTGACTTGCACTCTGTTCTCATGGAAAACCACCGCAAGGTGGTTTTTTTTATGCAGTGATCCCGCCCATAAGAAGATTTTGCTTCTTTCCCGTTGATTGAAATATTCCTCTGTATTTTATTAATTAACCCTGTGTTATCACTCTATTTCATATTTGCATTCATCTTGTGGCTAATTAACGTGCTGTAATGATGGACTTTGTTACAAAATCAACGTTAAAGTGAGTTAGGCCGTGGTTTTGCTCGTATCAGGTGAATTACAGAGTGAAACGGGGTAAAAAAAACATTAATACCACCACTGAAAATTAATAGATGCTTAGTAATCAATAAGATAAGCAACCATGCTGGAAGCTTAGGAATCGAATCCGACCGGGAGACAGACGTATGGAGATGTTGTCAGGCGCCGAAATGGTGGTGCAAGCACTGCACGATCAGGGCATTAAACATGTTTTCGGTTATCCGGGGGGAGCTGTGCTCGATATTTATGATGCACTGCATACCCTAGGCTGCATTGAACATGTGCTGGTTCGCCACGAGCAAGCGGCCGTGCATATGGCCGATGGCTATGCGCGGGCAACCGGACAAGTGGGGGTGGCGCTGGTCACATCAGGGCCAGGGGCAACAAACGCCATTACCGGCATTGCCACAGCCTACACCGACTCGATTCCGCTGGTGGTGCTCTCCGGTCAGGTAGCAACCAGCCTGATTGGTAATGATGCGTTTCAAGAGTGCGATATGGTCGGGATCTCTCGCCCAGTTGTGAAGCACAGCTTTTTGGTCAAACGCACTGAAGATATCCCGTTGGTGATGAAAAAGGCCTTCTATATTGCTGCATCCGGCCGCCCGGGGCCGGTGGTGGTTGATTTACCCAAAGATATTCTTAATCCCGCCAATAAGCTGCCATACAGTTATCCTGAAAGTGTGGAGTTGCGCTCATATCACCCGAATGTAACAGGGCATACCGGACAGATTAAAAAAGGTCTGCAAGCGCTGCTTGCTGCCCGCCAGCCGGTGATTTATGCCGGTGGTGGTGTCATTGGGGCTAATTGCAGTGAATTGCTGACAGCGTTTGCCCACAAGTTAAATGTACCCGTAACGACCACGTTAATGGGGCTGGGCGCATTTCCCGGTAATGATCCGCAAAGTGTCGGTATGCTGGGTATGCACGGTACCTATGAAGCCAATATGGTGATGCACAATGCAGATCTGATTTTTGCGATTGGTGTGCGTTTTGACGATCGCACCACCAATAACGTGGCAAAATATTGTCCGAATGCCACGATTTTGCACATTGATATTGATCCTACCTCGATCTCGAAAACCATTGCGGTTGATATTCCGATCGTCGGTTGTGCTGAAAATGTGCTGAAGAAAATGCTGACATTGTTAGATGAGCACCATACCGCTCATGATCCGGCAGTGCTGGCCGACTGGTGGCAACAAATTAGTCAGTGGCGTGCCCGTAAGTGCCTTGATTTCCCACGTGATAGCGTAAAAATCAAACCGCAGGCGGCCATTGAAGCCTTGTACAAACTGACGCAGGGCGATGCCTATGTCACCTCTGATGTTGGGCAGCATCAGATGTTTGCCGCGCTGTATTACCCGTTTGCCAAACCGCGCCGTTGGATTAACTCCGGTGGGTTGGGCACGATGGGCTTTGGCTTCCCTGCTGCTATCGGCGTTAAAATGGCACTGCCCCATGAGCAAGTGGTGTGTGTGACCGGTGATGGCAGTATTCAGATGAATATTCAAGAGCTCTCTACAGCGCTGCAATATGATGTTCCGGTGGTGATTGTTAATCTTAATAACCGCTTTTTAGGGATGGTGAAGCAGTGGCAAGATATGATCTATTCTGGCCGCCATTCACACTCTTATATGGAATCTCTGCCTGATTTTGTCAAAATTGCCGAAGCCTATGGGCATGTCGGCATTGCAATTCGTACACCTGAAGAGCTAGAGCCGAAATTAGCGCAGGCCTTGGCGATTAAAAATCGTTTAGTGTTTGTGGATATTACCGTGGATGAAACTGAGCACGTTTACCCGATGCTGGTACGCGGTGGTGCTATGGATGAAATGTGGTTAAGTAAAACGGAGAGAACTTAATGCGCAGGATCTTATCGGTATTATTAGAGAACGAGTCTGGGGCATTATCCCGTGTTATTGGGTTGTTTTCCCAGCGTGGTTATAATATTGAAACATTAACTGTTGCACCAACTGATGATCCAACACTCTCACGAATTACCATAGTGACGGCGGGTGAAGAGAATGTATTGGAGCAGATTGAAAAACAACTGCATAAATTAATTGATGTACTGAAAGTCAGTGACTTAACACAAGGCCCGCATGTTGAACGTGAGTTAATGCTGGTAAAAATGCAGGCCCCCGCTGGGGTGCGTGATGAGCTAAAACGGATCACCGACATTTTCCGCGGACAAATTGTGGATGTCAGTACGGTGTTGTATACCGTGCAGTTAACCGGAACGAGTGAAAAGCTTGATGCGTTTTTAGCGTCGGTAAAAGGCTGCACCGAAATTGTTGAGGTGGCACGTTCTGGTGTTGTCGGAATTTCGCGTGGTGAGCGTTCGGTATTTGGCTGAGAATCAGTGTTATGCCCTGTTTTGGGTATTAAAATGTAAACGTGAATTTACCGTTAGTCGAGTGTAAAAAAAGCGGGCATTTAAATGCCCGCTTTTTGTTTTATATGCGTATTTTTTGATATTGTTAACCGGGTGGTTATTAACATCTAGGTTGACCCTGTATGTTATATGCGGAGTTTGTTCGGTTAAGCAGTTTGACTGTTTTTTATTTTTACCCGTTACCGTTTATCTTCTTTTTCAGATCTTTTTCTTCCTGTTGTTGGCGTTCTGATTTTGTTTCCTTATATCATTTTATTATTACTTTTATTTTGTATGTTAATTCTCTGGCGTTATGGTATTAACGGCTTATTTTTATTTGCTATATCCTATTAACGTATTTGTGTTTTGTTTTTTTGTGCTTATACCTTTTAGCATCATTGATGATTTTTATTTACTAAGCCGGTACATTTTGTGATGTCTCAATATTTTCAAGCTGTTGAATTGATTTTTTAAACAGATCAAACGCACGGCTAGAGTGCTGCTCAGTTAGCATTATTGCTCGTGGAATGTCACGGTTAAGTACTGCTTGCATCAGCTTTTCGTGCTCGCCGTTATCATGATAACGCTTATCATAATCTAAATGCACACTCACCCATACGTGCCGATAGCGGGCAATTTGCTCAAGAATATTTTGCAAAAACTCCTGCATTTTAGGGTTATTACTGCCGCTAAACAGGGCTAAATGAAACTGATTGTGCCTGATTTCCCACTCATCATAATCAATATTCGGGTTTGCTGGATCATCTATTCTGGCCAGTTTATGGTGGCTAGTCAGGACATTAAGCTCCCACTCTTCACTGCCTTGCTCGATAGATTTTGTCAGCAAAATACGTTCTAAAATCTGTCTGGTTTCAAGAATATCTTCCAATTCGGCAACGGAAACCGGAGCAACCCAACAGCCTTTTTGTGGCTCAATACAGACAAATTTTGACCATGATAACTTAATGAGGGCTTCACGAATGGGTGATGCACCCACGCCGTAACGCTCTTTTAATTCTGCGACAACCAGTTTTTGATTTGGCTTTAATATTCCTAACAGAATGTCTTTTTTTATAATATGGAATATTTTATCAGTGATGGTTTGACTCGACACACTTCCTCCCCAAAAAACAACATACAGATCAATGAATGGTGACGGTAAATAAATGAAGCTCTGTTGCTTTTTTTGACCGCAGAGTATGTCGTTTTTATAACAGGCCTACTATTGCATATCAAAAAATTACATGGAAAGTGTGAGCAACAAAGAGTTTATTTTTCTCTATTTAGGTTCACACGGTTGAGCTGTAAATAAAGTGCTAAATACGTGAGATTAAAACTAAAAAAATATTGCATAGAGCGGTGATTATGCGGTTAGATCTTCAATTATGTGTAAATCTCATCAAAAGGGGATTGTAGTGAAATTAGATGAGATCGCCCGATTAGCCGGAGTGTCACGTACTACGGCCAGTTATGTCATTAATGGCAAGGCAAAACAGTACCGTGTGAGCGATAAAACGGTCGAGAAAGTGATGGCGGTCGTGCGCGAGCACAACTATCAGCCCAATGCAGTGGCGGCTGGTTTGCGGGCAGGGCGAACCCGTTCGATTGGGTTAGTGATCCCCGATCTGGAGAACACCAGTTATACCCGTATTGCGAACCATTTAGAGCGCCGTGCGCGTCAGCATGGTTATCAATTACTGATTGCCTGCTCGGAAGATAATACTGACAACGAGATGCGCTGTGTTAGCCATTTGTTGCAGCGTCAGGTAGATGCTCTGATTGTCTCTACGGCGCTTTCATCAACCCATGCGTTTTATCAGCAGTGGGCAGGGCGCGATTTGCCGATTATCGCCCTTGACCGTGCGCTTGATCCCCAGCACTTTATCAGTGTTGTAGGGGCTGACCGTGCTGATGCTGAAGTGCTCGGACATGAGCTGTTGCAGCAAAAAGATGTTGCTTCGATTGTTTATGTGGGCGCACTGCCTGAGTTATCGGTAAGTCAGCTGCGTGAGCAGGGTTTTCGTCAGGCTTGTGAAGGGGATAAGCGCAGTATCACTTATCTGCATGCGGCCAGTTATGAGCGTGATGCTGCTGCCGCACGTTTTAAAACATGGTTGCAGGATAATCCACTGCCTGATGCCCTGTTTACAACGTCGTTTGCACTGTTGCAAGGCGTGCTTGATGAGATCATTGCTCATTACGGCAAGATCCCCTCTTCACTGACGATTGCCACATTTGGTGATCACGAATTATTAGATTTTCTGGGCTGTAAGGTGATGTCACTGTCACAGCGCCATCGTGATGTGGCTGAAACCGTATTGAAACTGGTGTTGGATAGCCTTGATGGTACTGACAAACCGCAGCCGGGAATGACCCGTATGCAGCGTAAGCTGACATGGCGCGGTACGTTGAGCCGTTTGCATAGCGCAGAGTAAGCGTTTAGCTGTGTTACCAAAAATAATCCGCGCACCTGCCTTTACAGGTAGGTGCGCCATTTACGTCATTACCGTGTAATAGCGTAAATAGCGCAGTACATGAAAAACCACGCCATTAGAACAATAGAACTACCACCACCACACCGTATATCAGTATTGAACCTCAGATCTCCGGCTGCCAGTTAATCGGTGCTAAGCCTTTTTGCTGTAAAATCTGGTTGGTTTGTGAGAAGTGTTTACACCCGAGAAAACCGCGGTGTGCCGAAAGCGGTGAAGGGTGTGGCGCGGTTAATACATGATGGCGCTGACGATCAATCATCTGCCCTTTTTTCTGTGCATGCGCCCCCCATAGCAGGAAAATAACCCCCTCGCGGTGCGTATTAATTGCGGAAATTACTGCATCGGTAAAGGTTTCCCAGCCAAATTTGGCGTGTGAATGCGCTTTGCTGCGCTCTACGGTTAATACCGTGTTGAGCAGTAAAATTCCCTGCGTTGTCCAGCTGCTTAAACAGCCATGATTGGGTATTTCAAAGCCAGGAATATCGGTTTTCAGCTCTTTATACATATTGAGCAGTGAAGGGGGCGTTGCAATGCCCGGTTGCACTGAAAAGCATAATCCGTGTGCCTGATTCGGCCCGTGATACGGGTCTTGCCCCAGAATGACGACTTTCACCTGATCAAATGGTGTATAGCGAAACGCACTGAAAACATCTTTTTCTGGGGGATAAATCTCTTTTCCTGCAGCTCTTTCTGCGGAAACGCGCTGCATGATATCCATAAAATAGGGTTGTTGCTTTTCCGCCCCAATAACCGAACTCCAGGTTTGTTCTGGCATGTTGAACCTCTTCGTGATTCAGCAAAATGAGCAGAACGATAACGCTACTCATCTCTCATCAATAGATAGAAAGCTCTCAGCTTACCCTGTTGCCCATCACACTGACCAGCCGCAGTTTTGGCTGCATTGTCTCTTTGTTGCTATGCTGTTAACAAAAGGCGGGCGATGTTGAGGTATTTATGTCGATGATCAGTGCAAAAGAGTTTGCTCAGTGGCTGTTTGAGCGTTTTAAAAATAATAAACAGGGGGTTTATTTAACCCGTAAAGACATTAGCTTACTGACCGGTCGAACCAAGTTTTCGCTCGATTTTGTACACGATATTCACCATGAGCTGATGCCGCTTGGCATGGCGTTCTCAACGGATACGACCCGTGAGTATTTTTTCTTATTGCCTCTGTCGCAACAATACTGGCGGCATGCACTGGAAGAGCAGTATCAGCATGATTTTATGAATGTCTTACAGTTCGATAAATTAGAGAAGAACTAAACCCGAATCTAGATCAGTTTTTACCTGTTCTGAATTTACGCGCGTAAAGTTAAATGTGCGGTAGATCATTTTTAGCCGTGCAATTAGCCCTTACTTTTGATCTGGATATTGACATAAATCAAGCAAGGTCACACAATAACCATCAACAAAGGTTGTAAACTATCAACTCTTTCTATAATTACCTTGCGGGAGATCGCTATGATTACTGGAATTCAGATCACTAAAGCAGCAAATGACTCACTGCTGAACTCTTTCTGGTTACTAGACAGCACCACTAATGAAGCACGTTGTGTTTGTGCTAAAAGTGATTTTGCTGAAGACCAGATCGTACCGGTTAACGAACTGGGTGACATTGAGTACCGCGAAGTGGCGCTAGATGTAGCACCAACAGTACGTGTGGAAGGTGGTCAGCACCTGAACGTTAACGTACTCAAGCGTGAAACACTTGAAGATGCGGTAAATCACCCAGAGAAGTACCCACAACTGACTATTCGTGTTTCTGGTTATGCAGTGCGTTTCAACTCACTGACCCCAGAACAGCAGCGTGACGTGATTACCCGTACCTTTACACAAAGCCTGTAAGTATTGGTGATACACCGCTAAGTTGTTTATTTAGCTGCAAAAAAGGAGACTTTATGTCTCCTTTTTTATTTGGATCGTTGTTACATTCCTCTCATCTCTTCCTTGCATTCTAGTCACAGATGTTTCGCTGTTTTTATGGTAGTTTATTCAACAATGCTAGCGGTTCGTTATGACTAGCAATAAAAAAGTGATAAACCACGATTAAGTACAGGAATTCTTACATGAAATTAATAGCGAAACTCATCGCCGGGATACTGGCTGGGGTGATCTTCGGCTTTCTTGCCCCCGAATGGTTTTTACGTACACTCTTAACCGTAAAAGTGCTGATTGGTGAAATGATTAATTTTACTATCCCACTGATTATTTTGTTTTTTATTACCAGTGGCATTGCCAGTTTGCCGCAAAATTCGGGTAAGTTGCTCGGTAAAACGGTGGGGCTGGCGTACGCCTCAACCATTGTTGCCGGTACAGTAGCGTTTCTGATTGCCAGTCAGGTTATTCCGCTGTTAACACCGGTCACTGAATCTGTTGCACACAATGCGGTAAAATTAGAGCCATTTATGCAGATGTCGATTCCCCCTCTATTTGGGGTGATGACCGCACTGGCAACGGCATTTTTATTCGGGATCGGGATCAGTAAAACACAGAACGTCACACTGAAATCCGCCAGTGATGGTGGCCGTGACATTATTGATGGTTTACTGGCAAAGGTCATTATTCCTTTGCTGCCACTGTATATTGCGGGCGTTTTTGCCGAAATGACCCTTGATGGTACAGTCTTTAGCACCTTGAAAACGTTCGGTATTGTGTTGGTTCTGGCAATCAGTATGCACTGGTTATGGTTGACCGTACTGTATGTTGCTGCGGGCTTGGTATCTGGCCGTTCACCGCTATTTTTACTGCGTACTATGCTGCCAGCCTATTTTACTGCAGTGGGGACGATGTCATCTGCCGCCACTATTCCAGTCACATTGCGCCAGAGTAAAGCAATGGGGGTGAGTGAGGGGGTGGCAAACTTTACCGTTCCACTGTGCGCGACCATTCATCTCTCCGGTTCGACCATTACCTTAGTGACCTGTGCGACTGCGGTTATGTATCTGGCACAGCACATGGCTATTCCAAGCCTGCTGACCATGCTGCCGTTTATTTTGATGCTGGGTGTTACTATGATTGCTGCGCCAGGTGCTCCCGGTGGTGCGGTCATGTCAGCACTGGGTCTGTTGGGCTCAATGCTCGGGTTTACCGAAGCACAGTTGGCACTGATGATTGCGCTGTATCTGGCTCAAGATAGTTTTGGTACGGCCTGTAACGTGACCGGTGATGGGGCAATCAGTTTACTGGTTGATAATGGCCTGCCGCATGAGAATCCGAATCAGGCTAAGGCTACGCAGGCGTAAGCCGCGTGGTTTAGTCCGGTTGAACGGCATGTTTTCATGTTTTTGATGATCACGGCAACTTTCCGGCAATACAGAAGGCGCTTCCTTGTCAGAGGGTCGCGCCTTCTTTGCGTGGTATGGTGTTTACTGTTTGGCGGGGTGCTCAGTGGTTGCGCGCCTTCGGCAATGAGCTTTCGCACTGACGAAGCTTGTACTCCACGTTTATCGCTACATTTATTGTATGAAGCGCAAAATCCTGACGCGACTGCGTTTCGTAACAGTGAAGATGAGCGTTTTTATTTGTCTGCGCCATTACTGCAATGCCAGCATATTGATGATGTTTTTTATATCTATTCAATGGATGGCAGTGGGCCAACCATTCGGCTGGATTTGTCAGCTCAAGGGCAAGCGATACTATCGACACAAACCCGTGAACATGTGCGGGGCAATTTGGCAGTACTGATTGATGGGCAACTGCTCTCGATGCCAATTATTCAGATGCCGATAGATGGCAGCTCATTGCTGATTGACGGCATTGCTGATGAGGTTGTAGCAAAGTCATTGGTCCATTCGATACGAGCTCAAAGTAATATCGGCCGTTATCAGCAGGCGATAAGCACAGTGCCTCCGGTGATTTTTCAAGCCGGAATGCCGTTGTTTCCGGTAGAAAAAAGTACGCTTGTACCCACACTGCCGCAGCCCGATGCGTCATTATCGGGTCAGGTCGAGATTGCAACACCATTGGCAACTGTAACGCCGACTGCCGATACCCCCGAAACGGATATGCCGGATGCTACTAACGCAGCGCAAGCGTTAAGCAGTCCCCCGCCAGCTTTTGTGCCTACGGAGCTTATATCAACGCCATCAGCAGGATTAAGTGAACCGGATATCTCTGCGGTAAGGCAAAAACTGCGTTCAATGCCGACCAGTGCCTATACTATTCAGCTGATTGCTACCCCAAACTATCCGTTAGCCAAGGCGGTAGAG
>NZ_JBOFRH010000383.1:0-1219 GCF_051650925.1 Plesiomonas sp. | reverse complement strand
ACTTCACCGGCATACGCCACCGGACCACCGGCTTGCGGGTTGGTGGTGGCCATCCGTGCATAAACATAAGCCAGGGCCAGTGCACCCACCAGTGAAATCATCCAGCTGAAAATGGTAATCGAACCGTATGCAGCCAGACTGGAGGGCAATAATGCGATACCACTGCCCATCATATTACCGGCGACAAGGCCGGTACAGGCAATTAAGCCTATTCTTTTGGTGCTATCAGATGACATATATGCGCTCCGGTTTCATTTTTCGTTAATACATGAATCGTCCTGCGTTTGTGATCGCCGAAATAAATACATTACGTCATATATACGGAGCGCGAATGACTCCGTAAGTAGGCTTTGTTTTAAAATCCGGTATGTTAACCAGACTCTTGTCAGAAAAATTAGCGTGCTTTTATTTGGCGCTATCAAAAGCGTGTACGATGAACCTGTTTTTTGCAAAGCGGAATGCAAATAAATAATTATGATTGTCAGGTTTTAAAGTGACACCAAGTGTTGCGTTATTTAATTAAATGGTACTCCGGTAAAATGCCTAGCCTTGTTTTTATTATCATTTATCCAATGTGTGACTTTATTTACTTAAATGTCTTATATATTGCTGGTGGTGTGTATTGTCACGTGAGGCTTACTGATTTTGTTTTGCCTGCGAGTGTTGCGAATGGCGATTGAGTGGGGTGTAAAGTGGTATCGCGATGTTAGGGGATTGCCCAGCAAGAGCGGTGACAACTCGTGCCAAATCGAGTCAGGCCGCGGGTTCGATGATGGCGTGCTGAGAAGCGCTACGCTGTGCAAGGGCGATTTAACCTTCAATAGACCCATCTAAAGCAGGGGCATTGGCGGTAATCGATAGCTAATGAGTCAGAAAATATACAAAAGACTGTATATCTGGGTAAATTTACAGTGTTTCCCTTTAAACGTGATGGCAGGTGGTTATAATCGTCAGCCAACTTTGTCCATACGTGATTTTCTGCTGTAACCCTCATGACCACACACACATCTGCGCCGGTGCGATTCCCTAAAGAATGGTTCGCGCTAACAATTGTTTACAGTTTTACCGGTGCCGCGATCCTGGCTTCGATAATTTTTTCCCTGCTGCTGTTTTTATCCATCGACAATAATCCGTTGATGAAATGGCTGTTCGGGGCGCTGGCTGTTATTTTCGAGCTGGGTAAGTTTTATGTCTGGTATGAGTTTGGCGAACGGCGCGC
>NZ_JBOFRH010000382.1:0-3057 GCF_051650925.1 Plesiomonas sp. | reverse complement strand
ACACGTGACACCCTTTATCAGGGCTTCTTCTCTCTGGTACGCTACCGTTTTCGTCACCGCCTGTTTAACGGCCAGATGAGCCCTGTCATCAACCGCGAAATCTTCGAACGTGGCCATGCGGCGGTGTTGCTCGCGTATGATCCTAAACGTGATGAAGTCGTTCTGATTGAACAGCTACGCATTGCTGCACTCGACACCAGCCCAACCCCGTGGCTGCTTGAGCTGATCGCCGGCATTATCGAACCCTCAGAACACCCTGAACAGGTGGTTCGGCGCGAAGCCCATGAAGAGGCCGGTATTGCGGTTCAGCGCTGCCAACATATGCTGAGCTATCTGGCCAGCCCCGGCGGTACATCAGAGCGCCTTGAGCTGTATGTTGGCGAGGTTGATGCCACCCTTGCCAAAGGCCTGCACGGGTTGCCTGAAGAGGGCGAAGATATTCGCGTGCACGTTGTCAGCCGTACACAGGCTTATCAGTGGGTTACTGAAGGTAAGATTGACAATGCAGCATCCATCATTGCGCTGCAATGGTTAGAGCTACATGGGCAAGCGCTGCGCGAACGCTGGAGCGCGAGCTGAAGAACAGAAATGTGTGCCATGCAACAGTTTTGACATTTTAATCTGGGGATTTATCACTGAATTAAACATTGTCCCGAAACATTTAAAATTATCAGATAAACTGCATATAAAATTATGCGGTGAAACGTAAATCAGTACGGAGCAGGCCGACACCGTGTTGGGCATCTATCCATAAGATATATAAGGATAATGCAGTATCTGCTGATACAGGTTTCATCAATACCCCTCTGCGGTAATTTTTAAACAGATAAAACGAAGGACACTACGTGGAAAGCCTGTTCCAGCCGCCGGTTGCTTCTGAGCGGATTCGACTTTTGCAAATTACCGATACCCACCTGTTCGCCTCAGAAGAGGGAGCACTGCTCGGGATCAACACACTGCAAAGCTACCATGCGGTACTCCGTCAGATTCAGGCCGAACAGCGCCCAGTGGATCTGATCGTCGCTACCGGTGATCTGGCACAAGATCACTCGCTGGAAGCCTATAACCATTTTGCTGATGGTGTTGCCCGTTTAGCACGCCCCTGCGTATGGCTGCCCGGCAACCATGATTTCCAGCCCGCGATGGTCGATGGCTTACAACGTAAAGGCATTCAACCGTCGAAACAGGTTTTACTGGGTGAGCACTGGCAGTTAATTTTGCTCGACAGTCAGGTTCTTGGTGTTCCGCACGGCGAACTCAATGACTATCAGCTCAACTGGTTGGCGGAAAAAATGGATCAGCATCCGCAACGGCACGCCGTGATATTACTGCATCACCATCCGCAACCCTCTGGTTGTACGTGGCTCGATCAGCACAGTCTGCGTAATGCCGGTGCACTGCAAGAAGTCCTCCGTACCCGCCCGCAAGCAAAAGTGATTGTCTGCGGCCACATCCATCAAGAGATGGATTGCTTGTGGAGTCAGTGCCGCCTACTGGCAACACCGTCAACCTGCATTCAGTTTAAAGCGCACTGCACCAATTTTACCCTCGATCAGCTCTCACCCGGCTGGCGTTATCTTGATTTACTGCCCGATGGCACCGTCGAAACACAAGTTCACCGTTTGCCCGGTCAGCAATTTTGTCCAGATATGGAATCGGAAGGTTACTGATGGCCACGCTGATCTATCTGCACGGCTTTAATGGCTCAAGTGGCTCAGCCAAAGCAGTCGCCCTGCGCGACTATCTGGCAGAACACCACCCCGATGTGAAAATGCACATTCCAGCACTGCCCTTTGCCCCGCAAGCGGCCATTGCTCAGGTTTCTGCGCTGATTGAACAGTGTCAGCACCAAGGGGAAACACCAGCACTGATTGGCTCATCATTGGGCGGATACTATGCCACCTACCTTTCCCAACGCTATCAACTGCGTGCCGTAGTGATCAATCCAGCCATGCGTCCGTTTGAGCTGTTACAACACTATTTAGGGGAAAATACCAACCCCTATACCGGTGAGAATTACACCCTAACTCACCAGCATATGATACAACTGCTCGATCTACACCTTGATCCGCTGCCATTTCCCGCGCTACTCTGGTTATTACAACAAGAGGGTGATGAAGTGCTCGATTACCGACAGGCCGTTGCTTATTTCCACGCCAGCCGTCAAAGCGTGGAAGCGCAAGGAAATCATGCCTTCACGGGGTTTCCCCGTTACTTCGCTGCCATAATTGCCTTTCTCGGGCTAACCACGCCTTGACATTTCATGGTTCTCTGACGACCATGATGGCCAAACACCTGTAAATATATACATACCATGACTCAAACCAATAATTACAATGCCGATGCCATTGAAGTTCTCAGTGGCCTTGAACCGGTTCGTCGCCGGCCCGGTATGTACACCGATACGACGCGCCCAAACCACCTTGGGCAGGAAGTAATAGACAACAGTGTCGATGAAGCGCTGGCGGGTCATGCAAACCGCATCGATATTATTTTACATGCTGATCAATCACTTGAGGTCATTGATAACGGCCGCGGCATGCCGGTAGATATTCACCCTGAAGAGGGCGTTTCCGGCGTTGAGCTGATCTTATGCCGACTGCACGCGGGGGGAAAATTCTCCAATAAGAACTATCAGTTCTCCGGTGGCCTACACGGTGTGGGGATCTCCGTTGTCAACGCACTCTCTAGCCGTGTTGAAGTTACCGTTAGACGTGACGGCCAGATCTACTCGATTGTCTTTGCAGATGGCGAGAAAATCCAAGATCTCACCGTAATCGGCACCTGCGGTCGTAAAAATACCGGTACCAGCGTCCATTTTTGGCCGACTGCCAGCTATTTTGACTCAGCCAAATTCTCGGTATCACGCCTGACACACCTGCTCAAAGCCAAAGCGGTGCTTTGTCCGGGGCTGGAAATTGTCTTCACCGATAAAGTGAACAACACCGAGCAGCGTTGGTTGTATCAAGACGGCTTAAATGATTACTTAATTGATGCCGTTAAAGAGTTCATCACCCTACCAGAATTACCGTTCACCGGCTCTGTATCATCAGACAC
>NZ_JBOFRH010000381.1:0-2215 GCF_051650925.1 Plesiomonas sp. | reverse complement strand
CTTCGGTGTGCGGAATTCCCATCAGCCAAGCAACGGGGTAGAACAGGTAGCCGAGTGTGTTTTGGAAACTGATCCCAAACAGAGCACTGAAAATATGGTTAATCATTGAGATCAGTGCAATAAAACCAATCAGCATTGCTGCGACAATCACCGCAACTTTAAAACCGGCCAGAATATATTCACCCAGCATTTCAAAGAAGGTCAGGGAACTGTTTTCTGACTCAATCTCCATCAGATCATCTTCTTCATTGCTGTCATACGGGTTGATGACTGACAAAATAATAAAGGTGCTGAACATGTTCAAAATGAGTGCGGCAACAACATAGCGTGGTTCAATGAGCTGCATGTATGAGCCAACAATTGACATTGATACGGTCGACATTGCGGTTGCCGCCATGGTGTACATGCGCCGCTCTGAGATCCGGCTGAGAATATTTTTATAGGCAATAAAGTTTTCTGACTGGCCAATGATCATGGCACTGATTGCATTGAATGACTCAATTTTTCCCATACCGTTGATTTTTGACAACAGCACGCCGATAAAGCGGATCACCACGGGTAACACTTTGATGTGTTGCAAGATCCCTATTAATACTGAAATAAACACGATTGGCATCAGTACTTGCAGGAAAAAGCTAAATTCACCGACATTGAGTAACCCCCCAAACACGAAGTTTGTACCGTCAGCGGCATATGCCAGTAATTTATTGAACGCATCAGATAAACCGGTAACCAGATTCAGCCCGACTGACGAGTGCAGTAAAAAATAGGATAGGAAAAGCTCAATCACAATCAGTTGAACGATATAGCGAGTCTTGATCTTTGAACGATCTTTACTGACAAGCAGGGCGAGAACAAAAACAACAAACAGGCCGAGCAGAAAGTGGAGGATTTTCATAAAAAAGATACCAATGCGGCTCACAAATAATAAGCAAGATACTGTATATAGGGTTTTATAATTTGAAGTGTATTACAAAAATACGCTTACTTACATTTATCATGCAAATGTGGCTGTTGAGTGGTATCAAAAAGGGGATAACCACCTTGCTCACGAGGGGGCAGTGTGAGCGAGGCGGTAAGGTCATTCATGTGGGATATGTTAAAACGGTGTATGAGTTACGCTAGCCAAACAACATGTACAACTGGTGTGCGCTGATACCGGCCACCAAGCCGCCAAGAGTGTGTGCAATAATGGCGCGTGAGGTCAGAAAACGATACCCCAGTGCATCGAGCATGGCGGTGTGGGTGCTTAAAAATCCACTCCAGCACATACCCATGGCCGTAAAGACCGCAATTTCGTTGCCGGAAATAAAGCCTTTACTGATAAAAGGCGGTACTAATGACATCGCCGCACCCACTGCGCCGAGTGATGTCGCTGGAAATGCGATCAGCTCCGGATGTTTAAAGCCAAACAAGGCATCAAACAGCCAGCCGGCTTTTCCGGCCAGTACCGGCAGTAGCCCAACCCCCTGAAACGCTTCTCCGGTATAACCTTGTGCGCTAGGGCCAAAGGTCAGCAGCATGACAAAGGTGCTGATAATCAGTACGCCGGGGATCACCGCCATACCCAGCTCAACCCCAGATTTCCCGCCATCAAGCAGGGCGTTGAGTACCCGTAACCAGATGGGAGCAGTATCTTCAACGGTACCATTTTCTGGCGCACAATGTGAGTTGCCATTAGGTAATGTCGTTGACGATGAGACCGGCGATAGGGTGGGTGTGCTATTCACACTATGATCCGGTGAGGCTTCATCAAGCGGCTGATCACCGACCAGCGGCCTAATCATACGTTGCATTAGACGGGTACTGACGATTGAACCTATTAATGCACCAGCTAGCCCAAGTAGTGCAGCTTTGACGGTATTTTCTTGTGAGTTAAGTTGTAGCGTTGCCATAAAGGTGACCACTATCAGCCCCATCCCAAAAGCGGTACCAAAGTTGGTCAGTGAGATCAGCTGCCACGGGCGTAGTCCACGTCGAAAACGTGGGTCTTTTGCCAAGCTGATGACCGCTGGATTATCAGAGAAAAAGGTCATCAATCCAGCCAGTGCAGCACGGCCCGGCAAACGATACAGCGGGCGCATTAGGGGGGCGAGCAGCACTTCGAGCAGGCGGATCACCCCAAATTCACTGAGTAATTGGCTCAAGGCTCCGGAGAGAACGGTGATCCCCATAATAAAAAGAATGGTGTTTAGCAGTAGCTGATGTGCGGTAT
>NZ_JBOFRH010000380.1:0-1008 GCF_051650925.1 Plesiomonas sp. | reverse complement strand
AGGTGATCACCCACAGCTCACTCAACGATTCTGGTTGCTCCAGTGGGTGGAGTTCCAACGTGGTGGCGACGGGCTTTCCATCTACGTTGAGTTTGCCTTGCTCATTGACCTGATAGTCGGTGATTTTCTTGGTGTTTGCTTCGGCATTCATCAATTTAGGTTGTAGGCCAAAATCATTATCATTCAGTATGGCGATACGATGATTATCAATGAGCGCGAGGCCTTCGACTTTTTCATGTTGCCAGCCGAGTTTACGCAGGTCGGCAATTTCGCGTTTTTGCGCCAGTTTTATCCCACGTTTGGCCAATGTTTTTGCATCATCAAACTCAGGGGCGGTGCCACTGCTATCAAAGGCCGCAAGATCGCTGGCGTCAGTGAGGTCGACAAGATAGATCTTGTTGATCATCTGTTTGTCTTTATCACTACCTTGTTCGATTAGCAAAATATGCTGGTTATCTAGCGCCACAATATCACCAATTTTGGCATCTTTGGCTTTTTTATAGCTATCTACATCAATCGGATAGCCGTACATGGCTGTCTTACCCGTTGTTGGGTCAAAGCTCATGAGGCGCGTAAATTGAGCTGTATTTTTACTTTTTCCTTCGATATCCAGCGTACTTTGTACGGCCACTAATAGCTGGCCATTAGGAAGGCGCGTCACCCCTTCAAAGCCACGGTTCGGCTGACGCCATTTGAGGATGTTAGGTAAACCCGTGGCCACCCCTTGTTCGCCGGCCGCCGGTGTTGGGGCATATTTTTCCAGAATTTTTCCCTGCTGATCGACGTGAATCAGAAATGGCCCATATTCATCACTGAGCCAAAATCCGCCTTTACCATCCGGCGTGATCCCTTCGGTATCTAAGCCTCGTGGGTCACTGGATACCGGTTGTAAGGTATCGCTTAAGGCCGCTTCGTTAGTCGAGCCAATCAGCGTACTTGGCAAAGGTAATCCACTCACAGGGCCATCTTTATCATGCAAAGGGCGAGCATCGGTTGCGATGGCCTGAT
>NZ_JBOFRH010000379.1:0-1623 GCF_051650925.1 Plesiomonas sp. | reverse complement strand
TTATCTTGCAGCCAAGCGAGGTAATCACGCTTTTTCCAACCCACCGTTTTTCCGGCAAGCATTTTTGGTTTAGGAAACCAACCTTTCTTAACCCAGCGATGCAGCGTTGCACGTGAGCACCCCAGTAAATCCAGCATTTGCTGAATTTTAATAATTCCATCAAGATCAGGGTTGAAAATCGATACAGTTGACATTTGCTATAAGCTCCAAAAAAATGCCGCGCAGCGAGATTTTTAGAGATTACGTTGTTACAGTAATAACTGTGTCACTATAAATGCATCTGTTAAGTTTATTTAGACGAAAATGTGGGTTTGAAACCAGTCACACTTAAGTAAATGCCAAATATAAAAAGTGACAAAACCCTAGTCATTAGGCAATCATCACGTGATATGTGGATTACCTTTGTTTTCGGCCTACAACTCACGAGATCATAATAATAACAACTGAAACTACAGTAACGGGGCAGAAGATAACCCTATCTAGCACACAATGCAATTACCTAAGCGCATATAAAACAAATGATTCGTGAGGCAAATCACAAATCACCTGAACTTTACTTTTGAAATAGAGAATAAATTACTACGTGTAATTTTTTAAGGTTTTCTCATCTTGATTGCAATTAATCCCTCTATATTGTGTACATGGTGTCGCTATTTTATGAAAGCATGGGTTGTTACTTGATTATATGAAACTTAGCCAACGCAAATATATTTCTTTACTCACGGTCATGGATAGCCGCCCTAAGTTTATTGCAAAAATAAGATAAAACTCTATATGCAATTGAGCGTTCAATCATCTAACATCCGAATCATTATCTCCGACCAAATTGCACGCTGATGACGTTATCGGACGTCGGCTCACCGTCAGGCCGAGGTTCACTGGCAATTTCTGATGCAACAAGATCACCCCAGCGCATCCACGTATCTTTCATTTCATCATCATGCTTAGCGCGATGATATGTGCGTACCAGTTTGTTTTGTGGCTGGTGGTTGAGGCATCGTTCAATGATCCGCTCTTCAGTCCCCAATCGTTCAGCCCAGTTACTGGCCGCGCTGCGGCGCAGATCGTGCACAGTAAATGCAGGCATATCCGGTAAACGACGTTCTCGTAAGTGCCGTAAGGCTTTTGTCACACTGTCAGCCGTTACTGGCACATCGCCTTTGCTTTCACGCAATCGTTCTGAGGGAAAGACAACATCCCCTTCCGTCAACAACCGCTGTTGATTGATAAGCCGCATCGCCATCGGTGAAAGAAAAATCGTATGGGCTTTGCCGTTTTTAGTTTCCGGTAAAACCAGCATATCGCCGTCAATATTGCTAAAGCGCATATCTACAATTTCACCTCGGCGGCATCCGGTCAAAATCACCATTTTGATAATGTTACAGACTGACGCCGAAATAGCCCCCTGTACGAACAGCCCCGTTTTACTATCTTTAACACAGCTTCCCGCTGCGAGATCTTCGTCGAGTGCTTTCCACAACAGGCGCAGTTCAGGAACCGTCAGCCAACGCTCACGTGGGCTACTGGCACTCGCCGAGTAATCTTTAGGCCGCACTAACCGCGCAATATTAGTTTCCACGAAACCATGAGTAACCGCATAGTCCAGCATAGCCACCAGCGTAC
>NZ_JBOFRH010000378.1:0-5362 GCF_051650925.1 Plesiomonas sp. | reverse complement strand
TGTATTTCGTTTATGTTTGGGATAGAAATCAACATTGTTCGCGTTAAGTTGCAGCAATTACGCTGCAACTTTTCGACAGTGATATAACCATAATTGGTTATATCACTGTTTACTGAAGTGCTAGTGACTAAATTACAGCACAACTTGATTTGTACAGTGTTGCGTGCGGGTAAACTCTGCAATATTGCTAAGCGTTGTATCGGCAATATTGGTCAATGCTTCTTCAGTTAAAAAAGCCTGATGGCCGGTGAACAGCACGTTATGGCAGGCAGACAAGCGGCGGAACACATCATCTTTAATGACATCGTTTGATTTATCTTCAAAGAACAGATCGCGTTCATTTTCATACACATCAAGGCCGAGAGCACCAATTTTCTCTTGCTTAAGCGCTTCAATGGCATCTTGCGAATTTAACAGACCACCACGGCTGGTGTTGATAATCATAACGCCTTGCTTCATTTTAGCAAACGCCGCTTCATTCAAAAGATGACGATTTTCCGGTGTTAGCGGGCAGTGTAATGAGATCACATCTGACTGTGCCAATAGTGTATCTAAATCGACATACTCACCACCGAGCTTTTCAACCTCAGGGTTTACATACGGATCAAAGGCTAACAACTTCATGCCAAAGCCTTTCAGGATACGCATCGTTGCGATACCAATTTTCCCTGTACCGATAATACCCGCAGTGCGACCGTGCATATTGAAGCCGGTTAGCCCTTCAAGCGAAAAATTGGCATCACGGGTGCGTTGGTAAGCGCGGTGAATACGGCGGTTGAGGGTCAGCATCATGCCAACAGCATGTTCAGCTACAGCTTCTGGTGAATAGGCGGGTACACGTACTACCGCAATACCAAACTCGGCAGCGGCGGCTAAATCAACATTGTTAAAACCAGCACAGCGTAGTGCGATAAGTTTAATGCCTTGCTGTGCAAGCACTTGAATGGCTTCTCTGTCAGCGGTGTCGTTGACAAAAATACACACAACATCAGCACCTTCAGCCATACGTGCTGTTTTTGCATCAAACTTAAAGTCAAAAAAATCCAGATTGAAGTTGAATGATTGGTTTACCAGATTGAAGAACTTACGATCGTACTGTTTACTGCTAAATACTGCGATGTTCATCATGCTACTCCACATCTTAATTGTAATTAAATTACAAAAATAATTGATGTAAATCAAATGAATGTTTGTTTCAATATTTAATGATTGTTTTTAGATATGACTCACGGTGAATTTTTCTCAGTTTGAGAGTATGTCCTTAATGACTTTAGGGATTAAAAATCACGGTGGTTATTCATGGATAGAGTAAGTAAAGAGCCGCGTCATACCCGTTCAATAAGGCAGATGTTTATGACATCACTGCCATTTTTGTTATTTATAATCATACTATTAGTGCCTTCAAGCTGGTTTATGATGCCGGGTCTAACCACGGTAGAGCAGCGGGTGATTGCTATTTTTATTTTAGCAGCACTGTGCTGGGTACTTGAGCCTATTCCTATTTATGCGACTTCAGTACTGATTATTCTATTGGAATTATTGCTGATTTCAGACCGCGCTATCTGGCTGGCGCTACCTGCTGCTGATGCAACCGATTTTGGTATCATGCTGGGATACCAAGAGATCATGAGCACTTTTGCATCTCCAATTATCATGTTGTTTTTAGGCGGTTTTTTTCTTGCAATGGCGGCAACAAAATTCCGTTTAGATGTTAATCTTGCGCGCGTCTTGCTGAAACCTTTCGGCAAAAATCCACGGAATGTCATGCTCGGATTGATGGTGGTTACCGCTATTTTTTCGATGTTTATGAGTAATACCGCAACAACGGCAATGATGCTCTCTTTACTCACTCCTGTACTGGCCGCATTGCCGGCAGGGGATCGGGGGCGGGTGGCATTTGCACTCTCGATTCCCATTGCGGCAAATATCGGCGGTATAGGCACACCGATTGGCACGCCACCCAATGCGGTCGCGCTGAAATACCTGACCGGAGAGAATGCCATCTCATTTGGTGAGTGGATGAGTTTTGGTGTGCCGTTTGTGCTGGTGCTGCTACTGATTGGCTGGTGGTTGTTGAATCTTTTTTATCCCTCATCAGAAAAAGAGATTGAGCTGCAAATTCGCGGTAAATTTTTGAAAACCGGTAAAGCTATCGTGGTGTATATCACGTTTATTGTCACCATTCTGCTCTGGATGCTGGGGGGGCTGCACAATATGAACTCGTATGTTGTCGCTCTGATCCCGGTCGCGGTATTTGTTTCTACCGGTATTATTACCCGTGATGATATGAAAAAAATGTCATGGGATGTGCTCTGGCTAGTTTCTGGTGGTATTGCGCTTGGTTTGGCACTTGAAAAAACAGGGCTAGCTCAGCGTTTAGTACAAACTATTCCATTTGCTGATTACTCGGCGATAGCGGTGTTGTTGGGTGCGGTGACGTTAACATTGCTGATGGCGAATTTTATGTCGCACACGGCAACGGCAAACTTGCTGTTGCCTCTGATGGCAGCACTGGCCGGATCGGTCAGCGGGTTGAATGAAGTCACGTTGATCCTTGGAGTGACCTTTGCTGCATCACTCGGTATGGCTCTGCCTATCAGTACTCCCCCTAATGCGCTGGCACATGCTACGGGTATGGTGGAGTCTTCACAAATGGCAAAAACGGGAGTATGGCTCGGGATTATCGGTGTGGTACTGAGTTTGTTGATGCTGTTGTTGTTGACACAATTTGGGATCATCTGATGAGCGAGCCGAAAAAAGAGCAGCTAGCAGTCATCGAGCGGATTATCCGTGACTACTTTACGCACCCTGAACAGCAGATCAGCTTGTGCTCTGGTGATGTACTGATGGATCAAGGCCAGTTTAATGATCGCCTCTATTATGTGCGTGAAGGGCAACTGACTGCTACCGTGAAGGCGCTGGATGATATTGGTGAAGAGGAGCAAGCCGAGATATTTTTGGCATCGCCGGGTACATTTATCGGTGTACACAGCTTTTTCTCGTACCGTTTGGTGGCATCAAGCCGTGTGGTGGCAGAAACCGATGCGGAGTTGGCGTGGATAGATCTGCGTACCGCACCGGTTGATCGTGAGCGCTTTGGTAGTTTAACCGAACAGTTTATGCCGGTTATTGTGGAAGAGCTACAGCGAAGGCAGTGGCGCTTGAGCCAGATGGCGCGTGAGCGGGAAGCGGCCAACCGGCGTTTACATTTGGCTGAGAAGCTCTCTACGTTGGGGCAACTGGCCGCAGGTCTGGCACATGAGCTGAATAATGCGGTGGGGGTGCTGGCCCGTAAATCGGATTATCTGAGTGATGTGATGCGCCATTTGCTCAATGATCGTTCTCCGGCCCTGATCTCATGGTTTGATCAGGGGCGTGAACAGGGGCAGTCTGAGTCAAGTATGCATGTGCGAGATCTGGCCGGCCAGTTGCGCAAGCAGTTTACACTTTCACATGCTCAGGCTAAAACATTGGCACGTGCACTGGGCGATCAACCCATACCCGCTCATCTCCCTGATAATCTTGATGATGCTTTACAATTATGGGAGATAGGCCGTGACTGCTATGACATGCAGTTGGCCGCGCGCCATGCCAGCGGAATTGTGAAATCTGTCAAGCAATTGGGCGGTGGGGATTACCAACGGCAGTGGGGAATTGATGTGAATGACTCCCTGCATGAAGCCTTGTCATTACTGCAAAGCCATCTGCGGGAAATGAGTGTTGAATTGAATCTGGGTGAGCTTCCCCCTCTATACGGTAACCAAACTGAACTGGTGCAGATGTGGGTTAATATTATCAAAAATGGTTGGGATGCAATGAAAGAGGCGCATACCCCCAATCCAACGTTGCGAATTACCTCACGGGTCGGCAAGCGATCAATACAGGTGATGTTGTCAAATAACGGGCCGATGATCCCCGAAGAGATCGCCGCACGGATCTTCCAGCCCAATTTCACCACCAAAAAAAGTGGCCAAACTATTGGTCTGGGTCTGGGGCTGTATATCGTCAAGCGGCTGGTTGAGAGCTATGGGGGCGATCTGCTGCTTAAAAGTAGCGTAGATTACACACAGTTTCGGGTACGAATTCCGTTGCAATCAGTGTTATGAAGATCAACGTTGGGTAAGACAAGCCATTCAAGGAGGATCATATGGAAAGGTTATATCTGATTTGTGTTGACGATCAGCGCGAAGTACTCAGTGCAGTTGTGCGTGATCTGGATAAGCTAGCGCATTGGATCAATATTGAGGAGTGTGAATCTGCTGCCGAAGCGATCAGCTTAATTGATGATCTTGATGCCGAGGGAAAACAGATCGCACTGGTGGTGTCAGATCATATTATGCCGGGAAAAAATGGGGTCGATTTTCTAGCAGAGCTGGCCGCTGATCCGCGCTTTTACCAGATGAAAAAAATCCTGCTGACGGGGCAGGCATCACACAAAGATACGATTGAGGCAGTCAACCGTGCGCGCATTCAACACTATCTTGAAAAACCGTGGCAGGCTGATGTGCTGGTGGCGGTATGTCGCAAATTGCTGACCGAGTTTTTATTCGACCGTGGTATGGATATTACGCCGTATCTTGAATTTGCTGACCAAGCCGTTGTGCTGGAAAGACTGCGCGACTAGCAGGCAACCGATGCCGCGCAGTGTTATTTTCAGTAGGTGTCAATTCTACGATTAATCACGGTAGAGCTGGGTAAGTGCGGGATCCATAATGCCTTGTGGCGTTAAGGTGCTGCGTAGGCTGAGCAAAATCATCAGGGTTGATGAGAGCGTGGTACAGGCGAGCAGTGCCAGCATAACCAGTATCTGGTACTTGATTGCTAAAAGAGGGCTGTTTCCACCCAAAATTTGCCCTGTCATCATGCCGGGCAATGAGACAACCCCGAGTGTTGCCATAGATAAAATAGTGGGTGACCATGCCGAACGCATGGCATGGCGCAGATGTGGCAGCGCTGCCTCAAAGGGGGTTGCTCCGAGCGAAAGATCCATCATCCACATGGGTTGCTGGGTAATCACTGCGCGGTAGAAACGGTCGAGCACCAGATAGTTAGCCGTCAGCGCATTACCAAATAGCATACCACCAAGCGGAATGGCAAAACGGGCATCGTAGAATGGAGTTGGTTGTAAAATAACCAACAGCAAGTATGCCAGTACAGAGAGTGAGCCCAGCGAAATGCCGATAAACACGGGTGCAAATAAACGGGCTCGTGGCAGTGGTGTGCGTTTAATGGCATTTGAGGCTGCCGCCGAGATCATCACCAACAACCAGAGAGCATTCAAAAACGGATTATTTAGCTGAAACAGATATTCAAGGTAAAAACCAATTAATACCAGTTGAATAACCATGCGCAAACCGGACTT
>NZ_JBOFRH010000377.1:0-1387 GCF_051650925.1 Plesiomonas sp. | reverse complement strand
ATGCTTTTTCTACCGCATTCTCAATTCGTGGATCAGCGCTAACCGCATGATACTCCACCAGCATTTTGACGGCTAAAAACTGCGCCCAAATATCATAACTCTCTTTGGCTTCCGGATTCTCGGTGTTCGACTGCTTCGGCCCCAGCCAGCCATCAGCGTGCTGATGGGACAAGATATAATCAATATACCCTTGTATCCGCGTGATCAATGCCTGATTACCCGTTAAATAAGCCAAGGGGATCGCGCCATCCAACCAATAAGGTGCACGCTCCCATCCTTCAGCCTCCCCACCAAACCAAGCACTGTGTTGTACATCTGGCCAAAACTGATCCAGATGGCCGCTCATTCCCTCGCACTGGATATTCAACTGATCTCGAACCCAACCCTGCGGGGTGATACGCGTTAACGGCAGCGGGAAAAACTTATCAGAATGTATCATCATAAACTCCCGTTAAGCTTGACGTGCCGCTACGCGGCCTGTTTGTGGACTTTTAAATACCAGCATAAATATCAACGCAACCACAAAATTAAAGCTGGCAAAGCAGATCATGATACCGGTCCAATCACGCACACCGTCATGGGTAAAGAACGCATCAATCATCCACCCACTAACAAAACCACCTAACGTTCCCCCCACGCCAATAATCATAACTTGTAATAAACCTTGTGCCGTGGCTTTCATACCTGCATCGACATTAGTCTCTAAGAACAATGAACCTGCCAAATTGAAGAAATCAAAAGCGACACCCCAAACCAACATGGACAGAATAATCATCCACCATAATTCACCTGGATTACCAAATCCGAGCAGTAACCAACGCGCCACCCATGCAAACATACTGATTAACATAACAGTTTTTACGCTGTAACGAGTCAGGAAGTAAGGCACCAGAAGCACAAATATCATTTCCGACATCTGACCGATAGAAACAATCACTGCCGGATATTTAATCATGATGCTGTCACGGTAAGCTGGATTTGCCGCAAAATCATGCAAGAAGGTGCCGGCGTACGCATTGGATAACTGCATACTGACACCAAGCAAACCTGAAAATAAGAAGAATACGCCGAAACGTTTATCAGTAAACAGACGGCCAAAACTCATAAACTGCTGCAAAACTGAACCTTGACTAGTTCCTGCCGGACGACAGGCTGGCATAGTCACCGCCAGAATAGCAACCGCTAGAGAAGATGCCGCTGAGATATAAAATTGTACTGGGGACGTTTCTAACCCAGATAAACTGGTCAGCCACATTCCAGAGGCAAAACCCAGCGTACCGACTACACGCAATGGCGGATACTCTTTAACAATGTCCATCCTCGCTTGCGTCATTACACTGAATGACACCGAGAAGGCCAATGAGATAGTCGGGATATAACAGATCAT
>NZ_JBOFRH010000376.1:0-12807 GCF_051650925.1 Plesiomonas sp. | reverse complement strand
ACTGCGGATAGTGGCCGGCCATGTGCCAGAAAAATTACGTGATGTCATACTGCTGTCTCTTGATTTGGGCGCGATGCAGGCCGGAGCATCAGTAAAGGGTGAGTTTGAAAAACGCTTTAAAGGGGTTATTCAGGAGGTTAATGCGGCTAAATATCCGGTGATCCTCTTTATTGATGAAGCGCATACGTTGATAGGTGCGGGTAATCAGGCCGGTGGGTTGGATATCTCTAACTTGATTAAACCGGCACTGGCACGTGGTGAGTTACGCACTATTGCAGCAACAACATGGCATG
Organism: Plesiomonas sp.; assembly: GCF_051650925.1. Taxonomy (NCBI): domain Bacteria; kingdom Pseudomonadati; phylum Pseudomonadota; class Gammaproteobacteria; order Enterobacterales; family Enterobacteriaceae; genus Plesiomonas; species Plesiomonas sp. Next base: position 12,514 of record NZ_JBOFRH010000376.1, on the reverse strand, counting down.
AGTACAAAAAATACATTGAGAAAGATGCCGCGCTTTCTCGCCGTTTTCAGCTGGTGAAAGTGAATGAGCCTGACATTGAGCAGGCTATTACTATCTTGCGTGGTCTGCGTGGGGTCTATGAAAAAGCACACGGCGTACTGATTGATGATGCTGCATTACAGGCTGCCGCGCAGCTCTCTGCCCGTTATATTTCCGGTCGTCAATTGCCTGATAAAGCGATTGATGTTCTCGATACTGCCTGTGCTCGGGTTGCGATTAATCTGACCACTCCCCCGCGCGTGATTAGCCATTTACAAAATAGGGTGCATCAGCGCGAATTAGAAATTGCTCAGTTGGAGCGTCAGTGTGTCATCGGATTAGGCCAGCACTCTGAGCGTTTAGATACTCTACATATAGAGCAACAGCAGGCTTGTGATGAACTGACCCAGTTGGACATCTGCTGGCAGCAACAAAAATCACAAGTACAACAAATTGTTGCGTTGCGTTTGGCGTTGTTAGATACGCTAAAACCCAATGGCAAAGCGCCACCCTATTCCATTAATAAAATAGATGATGATGCTCAGGCACAGATGCCGGTACAAGCGCAGGCGAGTGCATTGGCGTGTTTGGAAAATGAACTGGCGATGTTGCAGCAAGAGTCTGTACTGATTTCTGCGCATGTCGATACAGCGCAGATTACCGCTGTCATTGCTGAGTGGACCGGTGTCCCCTTGAACCGGATTTCACACAGTGAATTGGATGTGGTGACACGATTGCCTGAGCATCTTGGTGCTCACATCAGAGGGCAAGATATGGCTATCAACCACTTGCATCGCCATTTACTGACGGCACGTGCTGATTTACGTCGTCTCGGTCGTCCTTTGGGCACCTTTTTATTGGTTGGCCCCAGTGGTGTTGGCAAGACTGAAACGGTAGTACAGATTGCTGATCTGATGTTTGGTGGGCGGCAATATTTAACGACCATCAATATGTCTGAATATCAGGAAAAACATACCGTTTCGCGTTTAATTGGCTCACCACCAGGTTATGTCGGTTTTGGTGAAGGCGGTGTGCTAACTGAGGCCATTCGACAAAAACCGTACTCTGTAGTGCTGTTGGATGAAGTAGAGAAGGCACATCCAGATGTGTTGGATATTTTCTATCAGGTATTCGATAAAGGTGAACTGGCAGATGGAGAGGGGCGGGTTATTGATTGTAAGAATGCGCTATTTTTCCTGACCTCAAATTTGGGTTATCAAACCATTGTGGATTATGCCAATACGCCGGAGAGTTTCTTCTCTGAGAGTCTGTTAGATGCGCTGTACCCAGAACTGGCTGCATTTTTCAAACCAGCTTTGCTGGCGCGTATGGAAGTGATCCCATACCTTCCGCTAAACCACGATACATTGGTTGCAATTACCCATGATAAATTGTCCTGTATTGAAGCTCTGTTGCACAGCCGTTTTGCTGCTACTGTTCTCATTGAACCTGCGGTGTATGAGGAGATCTTACGTCGCGCCAAGCGCAGTGAAAATGGTGCTCGGATGCTTGAGTCGGTGATTGATGGTGCTTTATTGCCACCCGTGTCACTGCAACTGCTGCAACATGTCTCCGTTGGAAAGGTTATTCGGCAGATTAGCTTTCGTGTTGTTGACGGTGAGTTTGACGCTGAGGTGGTGTGCTAAATATGCAACAGGCACTCGAATTTGCGTTATCTCTGACTCAGACGCGTGATGAACCGCTGCTTTGTCGCTGGTTGTTGGATACTGTCCGGCAGGGTTGGCAGCCGCAAGGAGCATTGCTGGCAATGCTCGATGTCAGTGGGCGCATGCTCCAATGTCATGGCTGGATGGGAAAACGGACGGTGGCGTTTGCGTTGAAAGCCGACGACTTTAGTCATCCACTGGCATTTGTACTTTGTCATGATCAAGTTAGAACATGGGATTCGCTGCACAGCGGAGTGAGGATTGGGCATACGGGTTTACGCAGCATGCTGGCGGAAGCCGGTGCGCGGTGTGGTATGCATTGCCTGCCGTTACATGGGCAGAATGCAAAGCCTGTCGCGGTATTGGCGCTGTTTGATACCGCGCAGCACCTGTCAGGCTGGCAAGAACAGGGAAAACTGGCTCTATTAGCACAGGTGTTTACTGGTCAGCTGACATTGCTTAGAGATTTAGGACAGTCACGCCGTGGTGTGAGTGATTTGCAAGACTCGCTGCGTTTGATTCGTGGTGAAAATAAGCAACGCCGTCAGCAAGATGCCTGTTTAAACGATGCACTCATTGGTCAGTCTCGTGCCATTCATCAATTGCGTGAACAGATAGCACAAGCGGCGGGTCATCGTCTGAATGTCATGATTCAAGGGGAAACAGGGTCGGGAAAAGAGGTGGTTGCACGTTTACTGCATCAGTGTTCTGAGCGTGCCGATAAACCATTTGTGGCGATTAATTGTGCAGCCATTCCTGAAAACTTGATTGAAAGTGAGCTATTTGGTTATCAAAAAGGGGCATTTTCTGGTGCGTTAAATAATAAGCATGGGCTGGTGGCTCAGGCAAATGGTGGCATCTTATTTCTTGATGAGGCCGGCGACATGCCGTTGAGTATGCAGGCTAAATTATTACGCGTATTAGAAACGCGTTACTTTCGGCCATTAGGCGGAGAGAAAGAGATTTATTCTGATTTTCGCCTCATTGCTGCCACTCACCAACCTCTGATGCAGCGAGTCACTGAAGGGGTATTTCGGCAAGATTTATACCACAGGTTATGTCAGTGCATGTTGATGGTGACACCGTTGCGTGAGCGGCCAGAAGATATCAGTCTGCTCAGTGAGTATTTTATTGCCGATTTTGCTCGCCAAGAAAGGAAGACCTTTGGCCCATTGCACCGTAATTTCCTCAAACAGTTAGTGGGATATGACTTTCCGGGTAATGTGCGTGAGTTACGTAATTTACTGGAAGTGGCTTGTGCTCATACTCCATCAGGGCAAGAGGTTACGCTAAATGCATTATCACCAGAGAGTCGTCATCGAATAAGTACCGATTTGAATCAAAGCGATGATGATTTTTGCCATATTAATAATCTGCGTGAGGCATTACAGCAGTATGAAACTGCAGTAATAGAAGCACGTTTGCGTTACTTCCAAGGAAACCGCACCCGCGTTGCAGAGAGTCTGAATATCCCTAAGCGAACCTTAGACCATAAGTGTCAAAAGCTGGAGGTAAACGGATGAAGCTATGGATAGCCATTTTTTGGATGTTAAGCGGAGTGTTATTACTGATAAAACAAGCCGATGCTAAATCTGTTTTACCTACACAGTGGCAGCATTGTCGTGAACAACCCGCCCCTTTAGTTCGTCTGGCATGTTATGACGCGATAGCTGATGTACCTGCGCAAAGTGTGTTTGGCGCTCTTTCCGAACCGCATTCGGCAGCATGGCATGATATTCAGCAACAAGAAACGCAGCGTAGCGGTGACTCCCCGTTGTTTATACTTGGACATAAGCCGGATTCTGATGCGTTATTGTTGACCCGTCCAGCACTACGTGGCGCAACGCTGGCAATCAGTTGTGCCGATGTGATCACCCGAATTTGGTTACGATTAGATGCACCATGGCCAGATACTCAGGTTATCGCGCAGACCGATGATCTGCCCGCATCGAGTAACTGGTTTGTGCGCGATAAAGGCATGTTGCTGGAGTTTGGTCGTGGATTACCGGCCATTGAGGAGCTTAAGCACTGGGCAGGTCAGCAGGTATTAACGTTGCAGGCAAAAAATAAAAGGATGACTGTACGCGTAGACCTGAATGGATTAGCTGATGCACTGCGCCCTCTGCGTCAGCAGTGCCGCTGGTAGGTGATAATATGACTGATTCACATCCATGGTGTTTACGTTTATTGGCTCCGTTACCAGACGAAATGATACCGCTTCCTATCTCTGCCGATAATCCAATATGGGAAACGGTAGATACCGAGTTAGTTAAGCTCGGATCTTTGGCTCATAGTCAGGTGGATCTAAATAAAGTGGCTGATCAGTGTTTATCTTTGTTCGAGACACAGACCAAAGATATGCGGGTATTAGCACATTTGCTACGTTGTTTGCAGCACCCTGCCAACGTAGCATCGTTTACCACCGCATTGTTGCTGCTCGATTGTTGGATTCAGGCATACTGGGTGTCTGCTTGGCCAGTGAATCTGCAGCAAAAGTTACGGATATTTAACCAGATAATTAAACGGTTTGAGGGGATATTAGCGCGGGTATGTCACAGTGCATCGTCAGAACAAATAGAACACCTACTGAATTTAACCCAGCGGTTGCAGCAGCATTGGCTGGAGCTTGTGCCAAATCATGGTGTGGCGCTAGAAGCGTTGCTTGCTGGTTTGTACCACATACAACGCCATCAACAAGAACAAGCTCATGCAGATAAAGCCAACATAGATAAAGACGGCAATACTCAAACAAAACTCTCTACCCCGCAACAAAGTGCCTTTTCTGTTTCCCCTATCCCTATATCAGTCAGTTCAAATGCACAGATCATGAATAGTTCCGATGATCGGAAGTGGCGTAGTAGCCAAATGCAGATGGCCGAATTATTGATTGAGCAACAGCCTGAAAGCCCGATAGGTTATCGCCTGAGGCGTAATGCACTGTGGCAGGGTATTACTGCCCCCCCTGTAATCAGTAAAGGGAATAAAACCCCGTTATCGCCGATGTCGCCAGACCGAATTAATGAATATCAAACGGCTTTATCGCAAGCTGATCAGACATTATGGGAGCAGATAGAACAGAGCCTGACACTCTCCCCGTATTGGTTTGATGGGCATCATCTGTCAGCTCAGGTGGCGGTGAAGCTCGGTTATGGAGCTGTCGCTATCGCAATGGCTGAGGAGCTTGCCGCGTTTTTAAATCGGCTTCCGCTGTTACGTGAACTCACCTTTAGTGATGGTTCGCCTTTTTTAGGCAATGCGTGCATTCAGTGGTTACAAACCACATTAGCTTCTTCTGAAATGGCAGGAAAAAGCAATCCTATCACGGATCTGCAACGTTGTTTTCAATCTCAGGGGCTGGTCGCAGCACTGACTTTGTTAAATGACCGCTTGAGTCAACTGAAAGAACCACGAGCACGTTTTTATCATCAATTGGCGGGGGCTGATTTACTCGCAGCAGAAGGGATGCCAGCTCTGGCAGCCCAACAGTATCAAACTCTGTGGCAGGAAGCCCAGAGTTTGGGGCTGGCACAATGGGAGCCGGGTTTGGTAACACGCCTTGCTCATTATGCGACCTTGCGGTCGAACTGAGACATTCGGAGTTGAATGGTCATTTATGTTCAAAACCCTTTTAATCTTCATAAAACAGATGATGCCGCGTTTCCCTGCGCCATGGATTGCCACGGGTATTTTCTTTTGGGTGTTGATGCTGATTTTGGTGTGGTGGCAGGGGCCTGCTCTGAACATCATGCAGAACAAACCACTGGCTGGTGTGTGGGCTAGAGTTGTTTTTACATTGGTCTGGTTATGGCTGATCTTTGGCATCACCTCTTGGTGTATATGGAAAAAGGTGAAGCAGCTTAAAGCTGAACAACATATACAAGAGAGTATGGAGTCTGACCCGGTTCAGCCATTGGTGGATGCTCAACAGCAATTTTTAGACAGCTGGTTACAGGTGCTACGTGAGCATGTTGGCTCACAGGTTTTATATCGCCAACCTTGGTATCTGGTGATCGGTTTATCTGGCAGCGGTAAGAGTAGTCTTATTCATCGGGCAAATCCGGCCAATAAGTTAAACCCTCGCTTGGAAGCAGCATTGCGTGATTACGCACCCAATCTGCATGTCGACTGTTGGGTGGGAGAACAGGCAGTGATGTTAGATCCTCGTGGATATTTGTTGGATCACAGCCCTACCCGTGGTGAAAAGGAAGATAACAGCCATGAGCGGTTGTGGTTACATTTGCTTAATTGGTTAAGTCTGCATCGCCGTCGGCAGCCGCTTAATGGCGTGGTTTTGACACTGGATCTGGCTTGGTTAGCACAGGCAGGGGTTGCAGAGCGTAAAGCTTATGCTCAGTTAATGCGTGCCCGTCTACAAGAGATGAGTGTCAACATGCATACTTGTTTGCCGCTGTATATCACGCTGACTAAGTTGGATATGTTGCATGGTTTTGATGTTATCTATCAGCAGTTAGACAAAAATGCGCGCGAAGCTGTGCTCGGTATTACATTCAGCCCAGATGCGGCGTCTGGTGACTACTGGTTACAGGAGTTGGCTATATTTTGGGAGCAATGGCTGGCCCATTTGAATACGCATATGCCGACGATGATGTTAGGGGGGCTTGATGCTTCGCAGCGCAGTGCTCTGTTTTTATTTGTCAGGCAACTTGCGGGTATAAAAGATTATGTATTGGATGTACTTGGTGAGATGTTGGATGAAAAAGAGCAAAAAAGCTTCTTGATACGCGGGGTGTACACCAGTTCAGTTTATCAACAAGGTGTCCCTTTTGATGCTTTTATGCGTGCAACAACTCACCGTTACCAATTATCTGAACCGGTTTACTCTGCATTACGTGGTGAATCAAATACCTTTTTTGTGCGTCGTTTGTTTGCAGACATTATTTTTCCTGAAGCAGATTTAGCCGGTGAGAGCCGCGTATATGCATTGCAGCGGCAGCGCAGGGTGTGGGTAGGAATTAGCGGGCTTTTCTTTTGCAGTGTGTTGTTGATTGCAGGCTGGCAGCACTTCTATCACATAAATGATACGGCTGTGCGTAATGTACTGACTAAGACGCAATCGTTTACTTATGCAGAGGAAATGAGTGGCCAGCAAGAGTTTGGTTATAACCAACTACCGCGTTTGAACTTGATTCGTCAAGCCACACTCTCTTTTGGTGATTATCGTGAAAAAGTACCGTTCTTCGTCGATCTTGGTTTATATCAGGGTAATAAAATAGGGCCTTATGTTGAAAAAAATTACCTTGAACTGCTGAGTTTGCGTTTTTTACCGGCAGTGATGCAGGGCTTGCTCAATGATCTGAATCAAGCTTCGGCAGGCAGTGAGCAGAAGCTGGCTATTTTACGTGTCATGCGGATGCTCGATGACGCATCTGGCCGCAATAAGACGGTTGTTGAACAATTTATGGCGCAGCGCTGGCAACGTGCGTTTCCAGAGCAAGGGCAGGTGCAAGAGCAATTGATGCAGCATCTGGATTATGCTTTGCAGTATACAAACTGGAACCGGGCTCGCCAGCAGAAAGATTTGGCGGCTATTGCTGCTTTTATTCCCTTTCAAAAACCGATTTACAATGCCCAGCATGAGCTGAGTAAATTGCCGATGTCTCAGCGGGTATATCAAAATTTGCGGGTTAAAGCCGATGATCAACTCTCTTCAGATCTGATGATACAAGATGAAGTCGGCCCGATTTTTGATACGGTTTTCACCTTAAATCATGATGCTGCTGGGAATATTCCACGCCTGATGACGTGGTCTGGTTTGAGTGATTTCTATCTTAAGCAAGATAACGCGCTGCTTGAGTTGACGGAGATGGACAGTTGGGTACTCGGCCAGCGCCAGCAAGTGCATTTGAGTCAGGCTGATCGTGGGGAGATTATCCGTCAAGTGACTGATCGTTATGTGGCTGATTACATCAATCAGTGGCAAACGTTGCTGAGGGATGTGGATATACAACCACTGACCAGCCTTGAGCAGGCACTGAGTGTTATTTCGGCAATTATCAGTAATGACCAACCGTTTCAACGCGTGTTAACAACGCTCAATGAAAACACACAGCGTCGTCAACAGGCTGGTGAGAATAGCCAGATCTTGACAACCCACATAGAGCAGCCGTTTATAGCCAGTAATGCGGTACTGGTCGCAGCGGGTGAGCAAGAGCCATTGATTCAACAAGTTAATCAAAAAATGACCGAGTTATACCACTATCTTGATCTGATTGTGAATGCAACCGACCCCGGTCAGTCGGCGCTGAAAGCCGTACAGTTACGATTAAACAATAAGTACTCAGATCCCGTCTTTGCACTACAACAGTATGCCCGCAATCTGCCCGTGCCACTGGATCGTTGGGTCAGTCAGTTGGCGGAACAAAGTGCACAGTTGGTGGTTGATTTGGCGATCTCTTCTCTGAATCAAGCATGGTTAGATCAGGTTATTGTGCCGTTCAATACTCAGTTGGCTGATCGTTACCCGTTTGATCCCTCTTCAACCAAAGATGCACCTCTTTCTGAGATAGAGCGTTTCTTCTCTCCAAATGGCACATTAGACAGTTTTTATCAGGCCAATCTTAAACCGATGGTTGAAGGCGGATTAATGGATGCTGATTTAGGTTCGCCTATTCAGTTGGAACTGTTAAAGCAACTGGAGCGGGCAACACAGATCCGAGAGACCTTCTTTAATAGCCAAGGATCATTAGAGGTACAGTTTGCGTTAGAGCCAATTGAACTGACCGCCAATAAACGCCGTAGTGTTCTGAATCTTGATGGCCAATTGTTGGAGTATGCCCATGGGCGGCGTAATAAAATCCCCTTGATCTGGCCGAATTCGATGCGTGATGGTGCGGAGAGCAAGATTACTCTGGTGCCTGATAATCAAGAGAGATCCCCTCGTAGTGAAGGGTTTATTGGCCCTTGGGCGATGTTTCGTTTGATGCAAAACGGTGAGCTAACGCAGGTGAATGAGGCGACTTTTGATGTGCGTTTTCCGGTTGATCAAGGTGCCATGACATACCGCGTGTACGCAGATGCTAGCCATAATCCGTTTGCGGGGGGGTTATTTAGCCAATTCCGCTTACCAGAGTCACTCTATTAACTCAGGGAGAAGTGCATGTGTCCTTCAATTGTGTTGCTTGGTGATCTGGGAACCGATCATGATGGTTTTCACCCTTCTCCCGTGATAACGGCAAGTTCAGATGTCTTTCTCGATAGTAAACCACTTGCTCGGCAAGGCGATGCATTGCAGCCACATGATAAACCCGGTAGCCCGCCGCATCCACGCAGCATCTCTGGAGGTATTGATTCGGTGCTGGTTAACGGCAAACCGATTGCCGTGACCGGAAGTGCTGTTGGTTGTGGTGGTGTGATGATTGGTAGCAGCAGTGGCAAGGCAGGGTAATGTTAAAAATGATAATCCAGCAAAATAACCAGATCTTAAGGTGAAGATGGATGGCAGAGAGTACGGGATTACAGTTTACCGTGAAGGTGGGGATTTTACCTGATTCGACCTTTGCAGTAGCCACGTTCGATTTGGATGAAACATTGAGCGAGCCTTTTACCTTAAGTTTGGCATTGGCCAGTTTACAGCCAGATATCGATTTTGGTGCTGTATTGGATCAGCCCTGTGAGCTTTTGGTGTGGTTTGAGGGCGTTTTGCAGCGGCGGATTAACGGTGTTGTGAGCCAGTTTGTACAAGGGGAAACAGGTTTTCGTCGGACCCGTTATCGTATGGAAGTAAGGCCGATGTTATGGAGATTGAGCCTGCATCACAATGCTCGAATTTTTCAGGCGCTGCAGCCACAAGAGATTATCAGTATTTTATTGCAAGAAGCGGGGATCACCGAATATGCATTTGCGTTGAGAAATGTGCATGCTCAGCGAGAATATTGTGTGCAGTATCGAGAGACAGATCTGGCTTTTATCAGCCGATTAGCTGCTGAAGAGGGCATGTTCTATTTCCACGAGTTTGAGCAGAGCAAGCACCGCGTTGTGTTTGCTGATGATACCGCAGCCTTATTCCGTGGCCCGGATCTGTTTTTTAATCCTACGAATCAGGGGATGCAGCGGGGAGCCTATATCCGGCAGTTTCGCTATCAAGAAGCCATTCGGTCGGCGGATGTGGTGCTGAAGGACTACTGTTTTAAGACGCCTGATTATGCACTCATGCATAAAAATCAGACAACAGAATTGGCACACCAGCAGATGGGCTATCAGTATTTTGATTATCCGGGCCGTTTTAAACAGGATATCAGTGGTAAAGCTTTTACTGGGTATCGTCTTGATGCATTACGTGTTGATGCGGTGATGGGGCAAGGCACATCGAACGCGGCAGAACTCAGGCCAGGTTTGTATTTTTCCTTATCAGAGCACCCGAATAATAACGTCAATATTAACTGGCAAATAGTACGGGTTCATCACCATGGAGAGCAACCACAGGCGCTGGAGGAAGAAGGGGGAGCTAGTGCTACCGTTTACTACAACAGTTTTGAATCGGTGAAAAAAAGCACAGTTTGGCGTTTGCTCGCACCGCATAAACCACAGATTGATGGCCCACAGATGGCTACTGTTGTTGGTCCTCAGGGGGAGGAGATTTACTGTGATGAGTATGGTCGGGTCAAACTGCAATTTCCGTGGGATAGATACGGTACGAGTAACGCGCAAAGCTCTTGTTGGGTACGAGTATCACAAGGTTGGGCGGGTGGGCAGTATGGCATGATAGCTATTCCGCGTATTGGCCATGAAGTGATTGTCTCTTTTTTAGATGGTGACCCCGATCAGCCCATTGTGACAGGGCGGACTTATCATGCCACTCAGCGCTCGCCGTATGCGCTGCCTGTGCATAAAACGCGTACTGTGCTGCGCACCGAGACTTATCAGGGGGAAGGCTTTAATGAATTGCATTTTGAAGATAATGCCGGGCAGGAAGAGATCTACATCCATGGCCAAAAAGATCTGAATGTGCTGATAGAAAACGATACTACGTGGTGTCTCAAACACGATGAACATTGTGATATCGACCATCAGCGCATAACACATATTAATGCTAATGATTACTTGACGATTGAGGGGGGAAAACGTGAGCACATCAACGCTGATCTTTCTCTGACCGTTGATGGTTCAATACATCAGAAAATGGGGCAATCGTTACGGGTAAATGCAGGGCAAGAGGTGCACATTCACGTAGGGGACAAGATCGTACTCGAGGCGAGTAGTGAGGTCACTTTTAAGGCGAGTGGTAGCTTTATCAACGTTGACCCAAGTGGCGTTCGGTTAGTTGGTCCTGAAATCAAACTCAATGCTGGAGGAAGCTCTGGTTCGGGGGTGGATTGGGCAGGAAGGATGCCAAAATACCCCAAAGACGTTGGCGCAGAAAAAGAGCATAGCTCGGTTGAACAGACCAAAACCATTCCGCCTGAAAAGACAATAGAAGCCTTGGTTAAAGAAAGAACGTCTAATGTAGATTATCAACCATCAGCTTGATAAGTTGTTTCAATATTAGCACATCCCTATCAGATTTAACGGCAGTGGTATTTATCTCAATAGAAAAGAGGATGGTATTCAAGCTATACAGCTTATGTCCTCGCTGCGGGTAAGATTGTGACTGATTGGATGGGGAGGTGTAGTTGCATACTTTAAAAGTAATGGTCATGGTGTGCGTAATGAGTGAAACTAAGTATTCTGATTTAGTTATTACCTACCTCTATCAACATCATGGATAACCACTAATGGATTACGAAACACTCGATAAAATAGCAGATGCTTATATTCCAAGCTTAGCTGTATTATTTTGCTTAGGATTACTCTGGCAACTATGTAAAAAACAGAGTAAATCACAGCTATTCAAAGCACTCTTATTTTGTCTGGGGATGTTGGTGTTTTCGTATGGTCTGATGTTTTTGGATAATGCGCTATTGATATGGCCAGCGCTGGGATTGGATTACAGTACCCATACCTCGGTTTCATTTTCGCTGGCCATTTCAGTAGGTGTACTTATGCGCCCTTTACGTAAATTGATGATGGGGCTGTTTGCCAGTTATTTAGCTCTGATGTGGTACCAGCAGTATCATACTGTTGCTGATATGGTAACTACATTGATTCCGGTGATGGCGTTTGCATATTTTTTATTCAGAGTATTGCTTGCCACTCCGCAGATTATCAATGGGGATTAAAATAAATATCAATAAAATAAAAGATATTCTAATTAAGAAATAATAAGTTAATTCATTCTCTGATAATCATCAGGTATTAATGAGCTTGGCAATCAACCAAGCTCTGTACTTTTACCGCAATGCGGCTGGTAAAGTGATCACCCACAATTCACTGAGTGACTCAGGTTTTTTTAACGGCTGTAAAGCCAGTGTTGTTGCTACTGGATTACCCTTAAAACTGAGTTTTCCTTGCTGATCCACTTGGTAGTCGGTGATCTTCTTTGCTTTCGGATCTGCGTTAATCAATGTGGGTTGTAGGCCGAAATCATTGTCATTGAGTATGGCAATACGTTGATTATCAATCAGCGCCAGACCTTCCACTTTTTCGTGTTGCCAGCCAAGTTTACGCAGGTCGGCAATCTCACGTTTTTGTGCCAGTGTTACACCGCGTTTAGCCAGTGCTTCAGCATCATCAAATTCAGGCGGGGTACCGTTATTATCAAATGGCGTTAAATCACTGGCTTGAGTAAGGTCGACAAGATAAATTTTATTGATCATTTGCTTATCTTTATCACTGCCTTGTTCCACCAGTAAAATATGCTGGTTATCGATAGCGACAATATCGCCAATCTTGGCATCTTTGGCTTTTTTATAACTCGCTATATCAATAGGATA
>NZ_JBOFRH010000375.1:0-6854 GCF_051650925.1 Plesiomonas sp. | reverse complement strand
CATTGCAACTGCTGCCTCAGACTCGCGAACAGCTGATGCGGCTGGTCAATGGTGATGCACGTATGGCGCTGAACTGTCTTGAGCTGATGGTAGATATGGCTGCAGAGAATGCCGATGGCCAGAAGGTGTTATCCCCGCAATTGTTAACGGATGTAGTCGGGGAGCGTAGCGCGCGTTTTGATAATAAAGGTGATCGTTACTACGACCTTATCTCGGCATTACATAAATCTATTCGGGGGTCATCACCTGACGGTGCGTTGTACTGGTATGCTCGAATACTGACCGCCGGCGGTGATCCGCTGTATGTTGCTCGTAGGTTATTGGCTATTGCCTCTGAAGATGTGGGTAATGCCGACCCACGAGGTATGCAAATTGCATTAGCAGCATGGGATTGTTTTACCCGTGTTGGCCCAGCAGAAGGTGAACGGGCTATTGCACAAGCGGTGGTGTATTTAGCATGTGCCCCTAAAAGCAATGCGGTGTACACCGCGTTCAATGCTGCACTGGCTGATGCCAAGAATAATCCCGATTATGATGTGCCTGATCATCTGCGTAATGCGCCAACGGCCATGATGAAACAGATGGGGTTAGGTGCAGAGTATCGCTACGCACATAATGAACCGCACGCCTATGCCGCTGGTGAATGCTATTTGCCGCCAGAAATGCAGCAAACACGTTACTATCATCCTACCGCGCGTGGCTTAGAAGGTAAAATTGCTGAGAAACTGAGCTGGTTAGCACAGCAAGATCAAAATAGCCCGATAAAACGCTATCCGTAACATATGGCTTTGCGTTAATGTTTGTACTAAGGGTATATAGAACGGGTGTTTACAGTAGACCCTGCGCTGTAAAACAGCGAAAATAAGATAGGTGAGCACTCTATTCCAGAGATAGCTCAGATTAAATTTCTTAAATAACGATAAAAAGCGGGATAAAAATGCTCGATCCTAATTTGCTACGAAACGATCTTGACGTGGTGGCAGAGAAGCTGGCACGTCGTGGCTTTAAAATTGATGTTGAAACGCTTAAAGCGCTGGAAGAAAAACGCAAAGTATTGCAGGTAAAAACTGAAAATCTGCAAGCTGAACGTAACGCTCGCTCGAAAGCGATCGGCGCAGCTAAAGCGCGTGGTGAAGATATTCAGCCATTGCTAGATGAAGTTGCTTCCATGGGAAGTGAGCTGGATGCAGCAAAAGCTGAGCTGGATCAGTTGCAAGATGCATGGCGTGATATCGCGCTGAGTATCCCGAATATTCCGGCAGATGATGTGCCAAGTGGCCGTGATGAAGCCGACAACCGTGAAGTTCGCCGTTGGGGTACACCTCGCAGCTACGATTTCACTGTACGTGATCATGTTGATCTGGGTGAGATGGCCGGTGGTATGGATTTTGCCGCCGCTGTAAAACTGACCGGCGCACGTTTTGTGGTATTAAAAGGCCAGATTGCAAAATTGCACCGTGCGCTTGCCCAGTTTATGTTGGATTTACACACGACAGAACACGGTTACTTGGAAACATATGTTCCGTATCTGGTAAACCATGAAACGCTGTACGGTACTGGCCAACTGCCTAAGTTTGGTAAAGACCTGTTCCACACCATGCCGCTGGAAGAGGGTGATCCAACTTATGCCCTGATCCCGACAGCAGAAGTGCCGGTAACGAACTTAGTCCGTGGTGATATTCTTGAAGAAGAGTCATTGCCTCTGAAGATGACAGCTCATACCCCGTGTTTCCGTTCTGAAGCTGGCTCATATGGCCGTGATACCCGTGGTCTGATCCGTATGCACCAGTTTGATAAAGTTGAAATGGTGCAGATTGTTCGTCCAGAAGACTCTATGCAGGCACTCGAAGAGCTGACCGGACATGCAGAAAAAGTGCTGCAACTGTTGGGTCTGCCATACCGTACTATGCTGCTGTGTACCGGTGATATGGGCTTTGGCTCACACAAAACCTATGATTTGGAAGTGTGGCTGCCGGCACAAGATACTTACCGCGAGATCTCTTCATGTTCTAACATGGGCGATTTTCAAGCTCGCCGTATGCAGGCTCGTTGCCGCTCTAAGAGCGATAAGAAGCCACGCTTGGTACACACCTTAAACGGTTCTGGTTTGGCGGTAGGGCGTACATTGGTAGCGGTTCTTGAGAACTATCAGCAAGCTGATGGTCGAATTGAGATCCCTGAAGCATTGCGCAGCTATATGGGTGGCTTAACACATATCGGTTAATCTACGGATTGGTATGTGAGCTTTCCTTATACTTATTCTATAAAACCTCTGTATATCAGAGGTTTTTTTATGTCTGCTATCTACAGCACAAAAAAGTTGTATCCAGTGTTCAGAAATACTTGCATCTGAAACCGATACTCCTTATCTTATACTGTATAAACGTACAGTATAGATGAGGCTATCATGGAACTGAACATTTCGCTCCCCAATGATCTGTTCACCTACCGCCCAGTGGCATTTTTTAATGACAATGCGTTAGGTACACCGACTTCTTCTCACCCTTTTTCCGGACGTCAGCGTCTTGATCTGAATCTGCATTGTATTAAGCGCCCAGATGATACTTTTTTTATGCGAATTACCGGATCAGGCATGACAAATGCGGGTATCCGTTCCGGTGATATCCTAGTGGTTGATCGCATATTGTTACCTAAATCAGGTGACTTGGTGATTATTATGCATCAGGGGGAGATGGTGGTGTATGAAATGCAACAGGGCAGTGATAGTCCGAGCGATAGCCAAAGTGATGAAGCCTGTTTGTTGTCATTAAATCCTGAATACCCTGATCTTGATGCACAGACTACGCCGCATATTGTCGGTATTGTAACCAGTATTATTCATCATATTCGTCAGTAAAGGTGTTTACTCTGGTAGGTGTCAACAAGAGTGGATTTGCATGGTATATACCAAGATTAAAATATGAGCCTAGCCAACGTGAACATGAGAAATAGCACTGTACGTTTTATGGATATAGAGATAAAAAAAGTGACGCAAAATGCGTCACTGAATAAATAATCAATTTATCTCTAGGCATTAGCGTTAAGAAATAAATGCAAATGCGCAACACACGAGGTTAACTTACCACAAAGTAGATTGTGATAACGCAAAGGTTACCTGATTTTACGTGTTACAGCGTTATCTATTTGTGCGGCAGCCTCTGTAGATTGACATTATGCATCTGTAGTTACCGTGATTTTTTATTCGGTTTTTTCGCTATATTCACACAAATCTTCAATGATACATGAGCCACAACGCGGTTTACGGGCGATACAGGTATAGCGGCCGTGCAAAATAAGCCAGTGGTGTACATCGAGTTTAAATTCGGCAGGCACAACACTGAGAAGTTTCTTTTCAACCTCATTGACGTTTTTACCCGGCGCAAAGCCTGTACGGTTGGATACGCGGAAGATATGAGTATCTACCGCAATGGTCGGCCATCCAAACGCGGTGTTGAGCACGACGTTGGCTGTTTTCCTTCCGACACCGGGTAATGCTTCCAGTGCTTCACGGTTTTCAGGTACGACACTGCCATGTTGATCAAGCAAAATACGGCAGGTTTTGATGACGTTTTCGGCTTTGGTGTTATAGAGCCCAATGGTTTTTATGTAACCCTTTAAGCCATCAACACCCAAATCAAAAATAGCCTGTGGAGTATTAGCAACAGGGTAGAGTTTGTCTGTTGCTTTATTAACGCTGACATCAGTTGCTTGTGCTGACAACATCACCGCAATCAACAACTCAAACGGGGAGCTAAAGTTAAGCTCAGTTGTGGGTTTTGGGTTTTGCTCTCGTAATCGCTGTAAAATTTCGACTCTTTTTTTCTGGTTCATATCGGGTCTTCTTTGCACGGTGAAGGTCAGTGACAGCTGTTAGTTTTTTTCAACTCACCATGTTCAAGGGAAGCGGCCGAGCTGCTGCGGGCTTTGATTTTTTGGTCGATCAGATATTTTCCAGCCAGCATAAAACCCAACCCAATAAATGCACCGGGCGGTAAAATGGCCAGCAAAAAGCTGTTATCTAGATGCAAAATATCAATACGTAATACCGTAGCCCATGAGCCAAGTAAAAGATCTGCGCCATCAAAGAGAGTACCTTTACCGATAATTTCCCGTAGCGAACCTAAGACAAACAATGCGGATGTTGCTCCCAGACCAATTGCCAGCCCGTCAAGCGCGGAATCAGCAACAGAGTTTTTTGCCGCAAAAGCCTCTGCACGACCAATAACAATACAGTTTGTAACGATAAGTGGAATGAAAATTCCCAATGATTGATACAAACCAAAGGCATAAGCATTCATCAGTAACTGCACAACGGTGACTACTGAGGCAATGATCATCACATAAATAGGTATTCTGATTTCACTGGGTACCCAGTGGCGAATGGCTGAAATAGTTACGTTGGTACAAATCAGTACCAACATGGTAGCCAGACCTAAACCGAGTGCATTGGTTGCCGTTGATGTTACCGCGAGCAAAGGGCACAACCCCAGCAATTGCACCAGTGCGGAGTTGTTTTTCCA
The DNA here is from genome assembly GCF_051650925.1 of Plesiomonas sp. Taxonomy (NCBI): domain Bacteria; kingdom Pseudomonadati; phylum Pseudomonadota; class Gammaproteobacteria; order Enterobacterales; family Enterobacteriaceae; genus Plesiomonas; species Plesiomonas sp. The sequence continues at coordinate 2,334 of NZ_JBOFRH010000375.1, read as the reverse complement.
TAACCCTTGCAGCAAAATTTCTCGTGGATTATTCACACGTTTACTCCATCAGTCACTAAATCATCGCGTGGTTATTCACCGCAATCAGGGGTTTGATTAAATAATTCTGCACCTTACTGGTGTGCATAAATCAGCGTGTTTTTAACACTACCAACCACTGCGCGTGGGGTAATAGTTGCGCCGGTAAATTGGTCAAACATACCGCCATCTTTGCGTACCGCCCAGCGTGAGTCAGTATCACTTTTTAATATTTTGTCTTTAAAACTTAAAATCCAGTCAGAGATGCGTAGCTCTATTTTATCACCCAACCCCGGTGTTTCATGGTGCTCTAATACTCGAACACCAAGCGATTTTCCGCTCAGTGTAGCCCCGACAATCAGTTTAATTGCACCGGAATAGCCATTAGGGGCGGTGCTCTCTATCGCCATAGCAACAGGTTGCCCATTTTTCCGTGCTAAATAAGCTTTATGAGGAGCGGTGGTACCGAGCAGAGTAGGGTTGGTGACTAACACACACTCTTTTAACGGATCATTATCATATAGCTCTGGTGGTAATACCTGATTAATCAGGTTGGCTTGCTGTAATTTAGCCTGAGCCGTAATTTTATCGTTAGTCAGTGAGTGTACAACCACGATCATTCCTGTAGTCACCAGCGCAAAAATAGCCAGCGTAATGCCATGACGGCGCATTGTATTTAGCATGATAAAATCCTTAGCGCCCGTAAACTCTGGGTTGGGTGTAATGATCGATCAGGGGGACGGCCATATTGGCAATCAGTACACCGAATGCTACGCCATCAGGGTAGCCGCCAAATGTTCGAATCAAATAGACCAGCAAACCAATTAACGCACCGAAAATTAGCCGCCCTTTGACCGTTGTTGAGGCTGTGACCGGATCGGTTGCAATGAAAAATGCCCCAAGCATGGTTGCACCGGAAAAGAGGGCGAACCACGGTGTTGCCGCAGAATCGGCTGAAATAAGCCAGCCAAGGGTGCTAATTACCGTTAAACTGGCCAGAAAACTGACGGGAATCATCCACTGAATTGTCCGGCGGTATAGCAGGTAGAGGCCACCTAGCAAAAAGCCGATGTTTGTCCATAACCAACCAATACTACCACCCTGAGCAAAAAACGGTTTTTGCATAATCTCATGCACCGTTAACCCGTTTTTCAGGTTGGTTTTTAGTGTGTCCAGAGGGGTTGCCTGAGTAATTCCGTCAGCATCAAGTAAGAGCTGATGCATGGTGCTGCCCTCTAGCGTGTGCCCGCTAAATATCACCATGGCGCTGTCAGTCAGTGAAACAGGCTCTGTTTGTAGACTGAGTGGAGGAAGCCATGATGTCATCTGTACAGGATAAGAGATTAACAGCACAACATAGCCGACCATGGCAGGGTTAAACAGATTTTGCCCTAGACCACCATACAGCTGCTTGGCAATAATTACGGCAAAAATAATGCCGATTACCATAATCCACCAAGGTGCTAGCGGTGGAATACAGACCCCAAGCAGTAAGCCGGTGAGTATGGCGGTATTATCTTGCAGTGTTTGCCGGATAGGTTTTTTCCGCAAAAACAGCACCAGACTTTCTGCAATAACTGCCGTTACGATAGCAATGGCAATCTGAATTAAGCTGCCCCAGCCAAAGAAAAACCACTGTGCCGCTACACCGGGAATACAGGCCATAATCACCTGACGCATCAGCATATTGGTGCTTTGATGGTTATGCGTGTAAGGGGAGCTGGCAATTTTAAAGATCATCGGTTTGTCTCTTCCTCACGCATTTCAGTATGAATGGTACTGCTGTTATCTGTTTGTGTTGCCGTAGTTTGTGCGGCTTTGCGCGCTTTTGCTCGCGCGATAGCGGCAGCAACGGCTGCTTTTCGCGGATCAGCGTCTTCAACTTGCGTAGCTGCGGGTGTTGCCGTAACAGGTTCGTTTACGACAGGGTTAGTATCAGCAGACTCCTGAGTTCCCTGTGCGGCTTTGCGCGCTTTTGCTCGCGCGATCGCGGCAGCAACGGCCGCTTTTCGCGGATCAGCGTCTTCAACTTGCGCTGCTACTGGTATTGCAGTGGCAGGCTCGTTTACGACAGGGGTAGTATCAGTAGACTCTTGAGTTCCCTGTGCGGCTTTGCGTGCTTTTGCCCGCGCGATAGCGGCAGCAACGGCCGCTTTTCGCGGATCAGCGTCTTCAACTTGCGTAGCTGCGGGTGTTGCTGTAACAGGTTCGGTTACGACAGGGGCGGTATCAGCAGACTCTTGAGTTCCCTGTGCGGCTTTGCGCGCTTTTGCCCGTGCGATGGCGGCAGCAACGGCTGCTTTTCGCGGATCAGCG
>NZ_JBOFRH010000374.1:0-1385 GCF_051650925.1 Plesiomonas sp. | reverse complement strand
GGCGGTGCGGTATCTGATAGCTGTACCAGCAAAAATATTGATGCCAGCAAAGTCAAAGTGTATCCAAACTGGACACAAAATGGTTTTGCAACCGGTGGTGACCAAATGGCGAACCTGAATAAGGTGTATAAAGCCAACTGGTGGACAAACTCGGTTCCGGGCAGTGACACTAGCTGGACCTTTGTATGTAGCTATTAATTAACAGATAGCACGTTTAATTAATGGATAACACGTTGATTTGATATCAATCACCATGATAACAATCGTGTTAATACGAACCGCGTAAATAGTCATTCCATGACTTTCAAGTTCGTTGAAATAAAAAAGGCATCTGTAAAGATGCCTTTTCTTTTACTCTTTTCGTTCTGCTTGTGCTTTGGCTGTTTATCCCACCCGCGTATTTTGCTTTGCTTTTATTGCGCAGCAATACAGCAGTTTCCTATTTATTACTCTTTTGGGTCTTCAAACCCAAGCAGCAGAGTAAAGAGGAAGCCGGCCAATACAGTTACCGCCATTCCTGCAAAATAGAGCAGAACTTTACCCGGTACAATGGTTACTGCCAGCGGCACGCCGGATAATCCAAAGGTAATTACGGTAGAGACTTTCCAGTAGCACACCAGCGCACCACCGATTGCCCCGCCTAGACATGCTGCAATAAACGGGCGACCAAGCGGAAGAGTAACACCAAAAATCAACGGCTCACCAATCCCCAAGATCCCGACCGGCAATGCGCCTTTGGTCATGGTTTTTAAGCGGGTATTTTTGGTTTTTATCAGTACTGCAATCGCCGCTCCCACCTGCCCCATGCCCGCCATAGCAAGAATTGGCAGCAGAGGGTTCGAGCCATATTTTTGCAGCAACTCAACATGAATCGGCACAAGGCCCTGATGTAACCCTGAAAGAACCAGCGGCAGGAATGTACCCGATAAAATAGCACCAACCAGTAAACCACCTTTATCAATGGCAAGGCTTGCACCGTGGGCAATCAGGTCTGAAATATAACCGCCCAACGGTTGCAGCAGCACTATCGCCAGACTTGCCGTAATTAACGTAGTCAGTAACGGGTTGAGGATCAGCTCTAATGATTCCGGCAGCCGCTGGCGCAGTTGTTTTTCCACCCAGCACATAAAGGCAACCACCAGCAGCACGGCAATAACACCGCCGCGCCCCGGTTGCAGATGCTCACCAAACAGTTCAACTTGAGCCAGACCTGGGTGGGTTAAAATCCCCGCCATTACCCCGCCCATGGCCATTGAGCCGCCGAATACCCGCGCAGCATTGACACCGACCAAGATACTCATGATGGAGAAAACGGCATTACCAAAAATACCGAGTAGCGCCAGAATATTCGGGTATTGCTCAATCAGATTACCGGCAATATCAGG
>NZ_JBOFRH010000373.1:0-13220 GCF_051650925.1 Plesiomonas sp. | reverse complement strand
CCGCCGGTTATATCAGCTCTGAGTACAAAGACATTATGTCATTTGCGCTGCTGATTGGCGTGCTGCTGTTTATGCCAACGGGGATCTTAGGCCGACCTGAGGTGGAAAAAGTATGAATAAGCAGAGCTTCACCCATGCGCTATTTTGTGCCGGCATGTTAATCGTACTGACCTTTATGTTGATGGGGTTACGCCTGACCTCGGAAGGATCACAACTGGTTGTCAGCGGCGCGTCTGACGGGCATCTGACGCTGATTTTTGGTGGCGCACTGCTGCTGTTTATTGTGCAATTACTGCGCCCTGCGCTCACCCGTGCCGTGCTTGGCATTGCAGCGCGCCTACCGGCAAGCGGCACATCGTCATCCGCTCGGCTGGCCTTGCCGCAACAGATGCAGACACCCCCTGCTCGTCGGGCAATGGTCACGCTGGCTGTGGTTGCCGCGCTGCTGTTTCCGTTCATCGCCTCACGTGGGGCTGTCGATATTGCCACCTTAACCCTGATTTATGTGATGCTTGGGCTGGGGCTGAATGTAGTGGTCGGGCTGGCAGGGCTGCTGGATCTGGGCTATGTCGGGTTTTATGCAGTCGGCGCATACACCTACGCCCTGCTCAACAGCTATTTGGGTTTCAGTTTTTGGCAAGCGCTACCGCTGGCGGGCATGATGGCCGGTCTGTTTGGTTTTCTACTCGGCTTTCCGGTACTGCGCCTACGTGGTGACTATTTAGCCATTGTCACCTTAGGTTTTGGCGAAATTATCCGCATTTTACTGCTCAACCAGACCAACTTAACCGGTGGGCCAAACGGGATCAGCCAGATCCCCAAACCCACTCTGTTTGGTCTTGAGTTCAACCGTACCGTGAAGGAGGGGGGCTGGGATACATTCCACCACTTTTTTGGCCTGCCCTACAGCGGCGATAACAAAGTGATTTTCCTGTATCTGATGGCACTGGCACTGGTTTTTATCACCCTGCTGGTGATCTACCGCCTACTGCGGATGCCGCTTGGCCGAGCGTGGGAAGCGTTGCGTGAAGATGAAATTGCCTGCCGTTCACTGGGCCTCAACCCCACTATCATCAAACTCACCGCCTTTACCATTGGCGCAACCTTTGCCGGATTTGCTGGCAGCTTTTTCGCCGCACGGCAGGGCTTTATCAGCCCTGAATCGTTCACCTTTATTGAGTCGGCCATTATTCTGGCGATTGTGGTGCTTGGCGGGATGGGGTCACAAGTCGGCATTATTTTGGCCGCTATCGTGATGACGGTTCTGCCAGAACTGGCACGTGAATTTAATGAGTACCGGATGCTGCTGTTCGGGTTGATGATGGTATTGATGATGCTGTGGCGGCCACAAGGCCTGCTGCCGATGCAGCGCCCACACCTGACACTGAAAACGTCGGCAGATAAACAAAAATCCAAACAGCCCCCTCACAGCGCGCCTTCAACGGCAGCAACGGAGTTGGGGCAATGAATCAGCACACACTCAATCAGGCAGCAACAGCACCCACGGAGGCCACCATGTCAGCACTACTACAAGTCAGCAATCTGACGATGCGTTTTGGCGGCTTGCTGGCCGTCAATAAGGTGGCATTAGAGGTCAATACCGGTGAAATTATCTCGGTGATTGGTCCGAACGGTGCAGGGAAAACCACGGTATTCAACTGCCTGACCGGATTTTATCGCCCAAGTGGTGGGCAAATTTTATTTCAGGGAAAACCGACCCAGCATCTGGCCGGCCATCAGATTGCTCGGCTGGGCATCGTCCGGACTTTCCAACATGTGCGGCTGTTTAAAGAGATGACGGCGGTCGAAAATCTGCTGGTTGCCCAGCACCGTCATCTCAATACCAATCTGTTCTCTGGTTTGCTGAAAACCGCTCATTTTCGTCAGGCCGAAGCACGGGCGTTAGAGCAGGCGGCCTACTGGCTAGAGAAAATTGGCTTGTCAGCGCATGCCAACCGTACCGCCGGAAATCTGGCTTACGGGCAGCAACGTCTGCTGGAAATTGCCCGTTGCATGGTGACACAACCGAAAATTTTGATGCTCGATGAACCGGCGGCCGGTCTGAACCCGAAAGAGACCGAGGCACTCAACAACCTCATTATGGACTTACGCGCTCATTACGGCGTCTCAATACTGCTGATTGAGCACGATATGAAGCTGGTTATGGGCATCTCTGATCGTATTTACGTAGTCAATCAGGGCACACCTCTGGCCAGTGGTACACCGGAGCAAATTCGCCAACATCCAGATGTTATTCGTGCGTATTTAGGTGAAGCATGAGCGCATTGGCTCAACACGTTTGCTGTAGGCAACCGTCAAAATAAGAATCAAAACAGGGAGGTTGTATGCTTGAGCTGCACAATGTTTGTGCCCACTACGGCAAGATTCAGGCGCTGCACAATATCAATATGCAGATTGGTCAGGGTGAAATTGTCAGCTTAATTGGTGCCAATGGTGCGGGAAAAACCACGTTATTGGGGGCGATTTGTGGTGATCCACAAGCCAGCAGCGGGCAAATTATTCTCAACGGGCACGATATTACCCGCCTGCCAACGGCACAAATTATGCGTAAAGAGGTCGCCATTGTGCCAGAAGGCCGACGCGTTTTTTCACGCCTGACGGTGGAGGAGAACCTTGCGATGGGCGGCTTTTTCACCGAGAAAGCCCAATATCAGCGGATCATGGCGCATGTCTACGACCTGTTTCCGCGCCTGTCAGAGCGAAAAACTCAGCGTGCGGGAACGATGTCGGGTGGAGAGCAGCAGATGCTGGCCATTGGCCGCGCACTGATGTCGCGCCCCCGTCTGCTATTTTTAGATGAGCCATCACTCGGCCTTGCTCCGATCATCATCCAGCAAATTTTTAGCATTATTGCCCAGCTGCGCGATGAAGGAATGACCATTTTTCTGGTGGAACAAAACGCACATCAAGCGCTTAAGCTATCAGATCGTGGTTATGTTCTGGAAAATGGTCATCTCGTGCTCGCCGGTAGTGGAGCTGAATTGCTGGCAAATCCGGCAGTGTGCGAGGCCTATCTAGGCGCTTAACGCGACTCCTGATCGCCGTTTACCGCAGTATCAGTGTCAGAACGGTGACGGTTTAAGTGGGCAAAGGTGTACTCTTTGTAGCTTAAAAACAGCATCAATGCACAGGGCAGGATCAGTGCTAAAAACTGGTCTTGCTCAAAACTGTAAACAGCAACTGCAATACCCACAACAAAACTGACTACCGACCAAAACAGGCTGATCAGCAGTTTTCGCTCGGCAGCGCGCAGATCATCCGGTTGCGTACCACAATCAGCAAGATACTCGGTTAGACGAATCGTCAGCTGAATCAGGTTGCCGGTTGCCGTAGCCGTACCAATGCGGTTACGCAGCAACAAACGTGAAATGGCCGCGTGAATACCCATTGCCCCCACCCCACACAGCGCGGTCAGCCCCAGTAAAAACTCATTGAGCATACCCGAGGCATCGAGGCGGCTGCCAAATGCCATACACAACAGCAGCAGCACACTTTCGGCCACATACCAGCGCGCTTTGTAGAAAATACTGTGGCGGCTGTTACGGGTAAAACTGTATGTCACCAGCGCCATCGCAAAAACAAAAAAGGCCACACTGAGCAGTGCAAACGTCAGGGTGATTGGCGCAGATGATCCGGCCACAATCAGGTTTTGAATGATGCTGGACATAAACAGACCGCCCAACCCCAGAAAACCGATTGTATCAATAAAACCACCAACCCATGACAGCATCACAGGTTCTAACAAAAAGGGCTCTTTATGGGGGAAATCCATAGAAGTACCTCAATACTCCACATCATCCCGCAGTCTGCAAACCGCAATGATGTTATCTACAATATGGGAAGGAAAACAGGCAACCGATAGCATAAAACCGCGCGCGGCCACTATCACAGCAGTCCAGCACGGCATCAAACAACAGCGTATATTTAGGCTATCCGCTCGGATAACCCTAAACAGTGACTACAGTACCGTTTTTCATATGTGCAGGGGTTAAAACTTGTAATCAAACATGAGAGCCCGCACTGTTTGTCGGGTCTGTTTTTATCCCTTATCCAGTACAATAGCCCTCTTTCCCGCGATCAGGTGTTTAACTCATGGAACAGTTTCAATTTATCTCGGTCAGTGATGCCAAGACCAAGCTCGATCACGGCAAAGCCGTGCTGGTTGATATCCGTGATCCACAAAGTTTTCAGGCTGGCCATATCAGCAATGCTTTTCATCTGACTAACCAGTCACTGGTGGAGTTTATGCAGCAAACTGATTTTTCCACGCCGGTTATTGTCATCTGCTATCACGGCAACAGCAGTCAGGGTGCAGCCCAGTACTTGATTAATCAGGGGTTTGATGAAGTGTATAGCCTAAATGGTGGCTTTGAGGCATGGCAACGTGCGTACCCCGCTGTTGAACCATCATGAAAGCATCATGAAAGCGGAAAACCGGCAGTAATCCTGCGGGGGCAGTAGCAGGGTAAACACGGGCGGGGTAAAGTAGTCACTAATATCACGACAACTTTTGTGAGAACCCGCCATGTTGCGTTTGATGAGCCTACCCAACCCGCGCCTTGCGCAAGCCTATATCGATTATATGGCGACCCGACAGGTTACCGTCAGTATGCAGCCGGAGGCCAACGGCTATGTACTCTATTTGCATGATGAACAGCATACCGAGCTTGCCCAGCAAGCATTGGCTGATTTTTTAGAGCAACCCGATGCGGCCAAATATCAAGATGCCAGCTGGCAGCGGGCAGATACCGCCACCGCCAAACAGTTTCAATATGGCCATTTTTCCTATTTACAGGCACTCAAAGTAGGCGCAGGCCCGTTTACACTGGCAATTATGGCAGTCTGTGTTCTGGTCTACGTATTAAGCCTATTTATCGGCGAAAACGCGCTATTTAGCTGGCTGGGTTTTCCGCAAAATGCCGAACAGAGTTGGCAACTGTGGCGGCTGTTTACTCACGCCTTTTTGCATTTTTCGATTTTACACATCAGCTTTAACCTGCTCTGGTGGTGGGATCTGGGCGGGCCATTAGAGAAAAAACTCGGTTCACCCAAACTCATCCAGTTGTTTTTATTCTCAGCACTGTTTTCCGGAATTGGACAAGCATGGGTGAGCGGTATTTATTTTGGCGGGTTATCCGGCGTGGTGTATGCGTTGGTAGGATATTTACTGATCTGTGGCGAGCGAGCGCCCGAGCGTGGGGTAGCAATTCCCCGACCATTAGCGGGCTTTATGCTCGTCTGGCTGGTGTTTGGTTGGTTTGATTTGTTTGGTTTATCAATAGCCAATACCGCACACCTGATTGGCCTTATCACCGGTGCACTGCTGGCACTGTGGGATACGCGCCATACACCATCGGCCACACACCGCTAATCTGTTATACCGATAATGTACACGCAGGCGCACCAATATTTATGATGCATGATTTGTGATACATGCTAAATGCAGCCATGCTGCGTGCGCCTGTGTGTATGTGGGTTAAACCTTCGCGGTTCTCCCCTTTAACCCCGGTGACGTTTTAACCGAGGTTATGCTTCAACCTCAATCGCCCCTTTGAGCTTTTTCAGCGCATTTTTTTCTAACTGGCGGATACGCTCGGCTGAAACCTGATAGTGATCAGCCAGCTCTTGCAAGGTCGCTTTCGGTTCATCAAGCCAGCGAGCACGTACAATGTGCTGGCTACGCTCATCAAGCATATTCATGGCATCTGACAGCTGATCTGCAGCATGAGATTCCCAGTTATCCTCTTCAATGCCGTTAGCAAAATCAGATGATTTATCTTCTAAAAACAGCACCGGAGCTTGCGGTGTTTCGCGCGCTTCATCTTCCGGCCCTAAATCAAACGCCATATCCTGCGCCGACATGCGAGATTCCATTTCACGGACATCTTCCGCACTGACACCCAGCTCTTTGGCTACCATATCCACTTCATCAAGGTTGAACCAACCCAACCGCTGTTTAGTTTTGCGCAAATTAAAGAACAACTTACGCTGAGCTTTGGTGGTAGCCACTTTCACGATCCGCCAGTTACGCAGCACGTATTCGTGAATTTCCGCTTTGATCCAGTGCACGGCAAACGAAACCAAGCGCACACCCACTTCCGGATTAAAACGGCGCACCGCTTTCATCAGACCAATGTTACCTTCTTGAATCAAATCGGCCTGCGGTAAACCGTATCCGGCATAATTACGCGCAACATGAATCACAAAGCGCAGATGTGACAAAATCAGCCGCTTAGCTGCATGAATATCACCCTGATAATGCAACCGCTCGGCCAGCTCTTTCTCTTCCTCTGCCGTTAGCATTGGGAAAGCATTAGCATTACGGATATAACTTTCCAGACTGCCTTGCGGCACTAAAAAAGTCATAGATTGCATATCTTGTTGCGTCATTAAATCCTCACGTTTTGGTCGTATATCGAAAAAACAGGAGTAACAAAACTGTGGCTAATCTAGCCCAATTTCCCTCAGGGGAAAAGGGCGAATATTAACCAATTGTATCAGGTATGTCTGGGTGATACCGCACAAAATCAGGTAAAGAGTACGATATCAATACGATACCACTTTATTGACTATCATCGCGTGCAATAGTTCAGTGACAAGCGCACACACAAATGCACACCATGTCTTAATGTATATCGGGTTTATGGGGCATTGATATTTTATTTATATGAAATAAAAAGAGTCACTATCGCAGAAAATAACGATTTATCTGATCTGTGTACTCAATCAGCGGAAATCATCGTTAACTTAATCTATATACAGGGAATATAAACCAAACAGATTGGCGAAATAATGCCAGAGAGGAAAACAGAGCCAGTCATCATGAATAATAAAGCGTGTATCGCTACCACCGCGCACTCTCATTATATCCCTCAGACACTCTGCATCTGCTCCATTAATACAATGGAACAGATGCAAATAATGTCATAAAGCAGAGCGTGTAATTAAATAGATCTTAGGGCAAATTAATGGGGCAAAAAATCACGCAGATGGCGCGCCGTTGCCAGCCATGCAGCACTCCAGCCAATCATAGTGGAAACAATCAGCATAATTAGCACCTCATCCATCCCAAACCCATGCAGGGTAAACTGTGTGCCAAACACCTGCATTACCGAATTGACCTGAATTTGCAATCGCCATGCAATAACGGCATTCAGCAGCCATGCCAACAGGCCACCTGACAGCCCCAGCAGCGCACCACCATACAAAAACGGGCGCAGGATAAAGCCATCTGTTGCACCAATCAGCTTCATCACCTCAATGCTGTCACGGCGGTTAAAGATATTCAGCCGCACGCTGTTACCGATAATCAGGAATACCGCACACAGCATCAGGGTTGCCAGAATCAGCGCAGCCTGTGCCACCAGTTCGGTCAAGGCGGTCAGTCGGTCGAGCCACGTGTTATCCAGTTTGGCCTCACTGACCCCTTTTTCCGCAGCCAGTACATCGCGCAAACCGGCCAGTGCTGTACCGTGTGAGAATTCCCCTTGCGGGCGAACAATGATCACTGCCGGCAGCGGGTTATCGTTTAGCATATCAAGTGCATCACTAAACCCTGACCATTGGCGGAATTCGTTTAAGCTGTCACTCCGCGACAGGTAGGTCAACTTACTGGCACCGGGAATAGCGCGAATTGAGTCGGCCAACGCCTGTGCCTGCGGGTCAGTCAGCGATTTTTGCAAGTACACGGTGATTTCCGGCTCTGGATACCACTGGTCAGCCGCTAATGAGGCGTTCTTCCAGCCGAGATAGCACACTCCGGGTAAGGTCAGCGCGATAGCGATGACGATCACGGTCAGCAATGTGGCAACCGGTTGTAGCAAAATATCTTGCAAGCAGTTGTGCCATGCATGCCGCCACTGTTCGCGTAATCCGCCGCGTGCACGGGTAGCACGCAGTTTCTCCGGACGGCTCTTTTTACTTACGCCTTTAGCCACGGTCAGACTCCTTTCTGTGTGCGCTGATCCGCCCCTGCTCAAGGGTTAGCACCGGATATGACTTGCTGGCGATCAGTTGAGTATCGTGTGTAGCCATCAATACGGTGACACCCACACGGTTAAACTCTTCAAACAAGCGTAAAATGCTGCCCGACAGCGCATCATCAAGATTACCGGTTGGTTCATCGGCCAGCAGCAGTGCCGGCTTGTTTACCACCGCACGGGCAATGCCTACCCGCTGCTGCTCGCCACCAGAAAGCTGAACGGGCAGACAGCGCGCTTTGTCCAGCAGCCCGACTTTATCCAGTGCCGCGCTGACGCGGCGCTTAATATCATCGGCAGTGTTGCCGGTGATCACCAGCGGCAACGCCACGTTTTCGTACACGGTGCGATCCATCAATAAGCGGTGATCTTGAAAGATCATCCCGATATGGCGACGCAAAAACGGCACTTCACGGGTTTTCAACCGTGATATGTCGTGCCCGTCAAACCAGATCTGGCCATCACTTGGCCGCTCAATCCCGCAGATCAGCTTTAATAACGTACTTTTCCCCGCCCCTGAGTGGCCGGTTAGAAAGGCCATTTCGCCGGCATGCAGGTGAAAAGAGACCCCCTGCAATGCCTGACGGCCGCCCAGATAGGCTTTGCTGACCTGCTGGAAACGGATCATTTTTTACTCCTCACGGGCAAAAAGTGCCTCAATAAAGTCTTTGGCGTGGAACGGGCGCAAATCATCAATGCCCTCTCCAACACCGATATAACGAATCGGAATGCTAAACTGATCAGCGATGGCAAAGATCACGCCGCCTTTGGCTGTACCGTCGAGTTTAGTCAGTGTAATACCGGTTAACCCGACCGCTTCTTGAAACAGTTTGGCCTGACTGATGGCGTTCTGGCCGGTACCGGCATCGAGTGTCAGCATAATTTCGTGCGGGGCGTTTTCATCAATCTTTTTCATGACCCGTACGATTTTTTTCAGCTCTTCCATCAGGTGGCTCTTGTTTTGCAAACGCCCTGCGGTGTCGGCAATCAGTACGTCCACTTTGCGGGCTTTGGCAGCCTGAATAGCGTCATAAATCACCGAGGCAGAATCTGCACCGGTATGCTGGGCAATCACTGGGATCTTGTTGCGCTGACCCCAAACCTGTAGCTGCTCTACGGCGGCAGCACGGAAGGTATCACCGGCAGCGAGCATCACGCTTTTGCCTTCAGCTTGGAACTGGCGAGCCAGTTTACCGATGGTGGTGGTTTTACCCACACCGTTCACGCCAACCATCAAAATGACATACGGGCTTTGGCCCTCAACATTGAGCGGCGCTTCAACCGGCGCGAGGATCTCGGCCATCTCCTCTTTCAGAAGACCGTACAGCGCCTCTGCATCACGTAGCTGTTTACGGCTGGCATGCTGGGTCAGTTTATCGATGATTTTACTGGTGGTGTTAACCCCCACATCGGCAATCAGCAGTTGCTCTTCCAGCTCTTCAAACAGCTCATCATCAATTTTTTTGCCACGAAATAGGCTGAAAAATCCGGTACCGATATTCTGTTTGGTTTTCAGAAGGCTGCGTTTTAAGCGAGCAAAGAAGCCCTCTTTTGTCGGGCGATCTTGTACTTCCGGCTGAATGTCATCGTCGTTAAGATGTTCTTCATCTGCCGTTTCAGCGATAACAGAATCAGCAGTATCAATAACTTCGGCAACCTCTGCGCTCTCTTCGACCACAGTCTGCGGCTGTGGTTCAGAAGCAGATTCAGAAGCCAGCTCAGAGACAGGTTCTGGCTCTTTTTCCAGCTCGAGTTCCAGATCTGCTGTTGGCACAGGTTCAGGCGCAAGCGCTAAAACAGGCTCAACCATTTCAGCCACCGGTTCAGGCTCAACGGCAGCAATCTCTACGATATGTTCAGCCAATGGCGCGGCGACAGGCTCTGCATCCTGCAAATATTCCGGCTTTTGTTCTGGCTCTTTTTCCAGCTCGAGTTCCAGCTCTGCTGTTGGCACAGGCTCTGGCTCTTTTTCCAGCTCGAGTTCCAACTCTGCTGTTGGCACAGGTTCTGGCGCAAGCGCTAAAACAGGCTCAACTATTTCAGCCACTGGCTCAGGCTCAACAACCGCACTCTCTGCGGCAGGTTCAGCTGACAGCTCGACGGCCATTTCCGGCGCAGGGACAGGCTCATCGGCAGGCTTGGCAGCCGACGGGGAGATGGCATCAATAACGGGTGTGATATCCGTATTTGTCTCGGTATGGCTAGCATCAGCCTGCGGCGTTTCTGCTTCTGCAGACGGCGTTTCAGGCTCGGCTTCTTTGCGCCCTAACCCCAACCAAGACCAAAATCCACGTTTCTTTTCTTTAGTCATTTCGCAATACGACCCTGCGCAATTAGAATGTCATCTTTAATGAACTGTAGAGTTTACCACTTTCCTTGCGGTCGAAAAATTGTATGGCTAAACGATCTCCTAGTATGGCGAAAAAATCTTCCGGTCAGATCCGGATTATCAGCGGTCAATGGCGCGGGCGCAAATTGCCGGTACCCGACAGCCCCGGTTTACGCCCAACCACCGATCGGGTGCGTGAAACGCTGTTTAACTGGCTAGCACCGGTACTGCACGGCGCACGCTGTTTAGACTGTTTTGCTGGCAGCGGTGCGCTCGGGCTAGAGGCGCTGTCGCGCTATGCTGACCATGTTGTGTTGCTTGAATTTGAACGCCACGTGGCAGATACACTGCAAAAAAATGTCCGCGATCTGGGCAGCACCCGGGCCGAGGTGGTACACACTGATACACTTAACTATCTGAATAAAAACGGTAAACCCTTTGATGTGGTGTTTATTGACCCCCCATTTCGGCGCGATATGCTGACCACCTGTTGCCAGTATCTTGAGCATAATCACTGGCTGGCTGCAGGGGCGTACATTTATGTGGAAGCGGAGGTCGATGCTGGCCATCTTGCCGTGCCAGATAGCTGGCAACTGCACCGTGAAAAGGTTGCCGGACAAGTGGCGTACCGTTTGTATATCCGCTGCGCTGATGAAAATGAGTCTGAAATGGATGATAAAAGCAGTACGGATACCCACGGTTCAGAGATAAACGGGGCTGATTAAGCGATCTTTTCCTTCCCGTAATACAGTGTTTTATCTCTAGTAATGGCGATAAAACAGTCAGAAAAACCGGGCTGATCGCGATTTTTTTGTATTATTCATTGAAGCGCGCAAAATTCCCTTTTCAGGGCTTGCGCCTGCGCGCTCAATCAGTAAGGTGAGAAGAGTAGGGTTAACGGCAGTCAGCAGGTTTCTATTGCAGGCAGATGGGGTACGGCTGGTTGCCAAGACATTGATTGGCGTTGATGTTCTGACTTAGATTTTCTTAATTTGAGGGTATACCTCACCTTTTTTATGGGTGCTCGCGCATTGCACGCCGATGATTCAGGGTTGGGTTTTACGCTCAGGCTTTCACTCACTCAGCTTAGGATGAACGCGTGATGAAAAATGTAGGGCTTGTTGGATGGCGTGGCATGGTGGGTTCTGTGCTGATGCAGCGTATGCAGGAAGAGCATGATTTTGCTCAGATTAACCCTGTCTTTTTTACGACCTCACAGGCGGGCCAAGCCGCGCCGGTTGTCGCAGGGAAGCAAGGTCTGTTGCAAGATGCGTATGATATCGACGCACTAAAAGCACTGGATATTATTATTACCTGTCAGGGCGGCGATTACACCAGCGAGATCTACCCAACATTGCGCGCCAGCGGCTGGCAGGGTTACTGGATTGATGCAGCATCCACGCTGCGCATGAATGATGATGCCATTATCATTCTTGACCCCGTTAACCAGCACGTGATCCATAAAGGGTTAGATAACGGGATAAAAACTTTCGTCGGCGGTAACTGTACCGTCAGCCTGATGCTGATGGCTATCGGTGGATTGTTTGCCAACAATTTGGTCGAGTGGGTCTCGGCCGCGACCTATCAGGCCGCGTCTGGAGGCGGTGCACGCCATATGCGTGAGCTGCTGACACAGATGGGGATGTTGCAGCATGAGGTGGCCGCAGAGTTAGCCGATCCGGCATCGGCAATTTTAGAGATTGAGCGCAAAGTCACTGCGAAAACCCGCAGCGGCACACTGCCGGTGGATAATTTCGGTGTACCGCTGGCTGGCAGCTTGATCCCGTGGATTGACAAGCAACTCGATAACGGTCAAAGCCGTGAAGAGTGGAAAGGTCAGGCGGAAACCAACAAAATTCTGGGTATTGACGGTAAGCCTATCCCAGTTGATGGCTTGTGTGTTCGCGTCGGCGCGCTGCGTTGCCACAGTCAGGCATTTACCCTGAAATTAAAGCAAGATGTCAGCCTTGAGAGCATTGAGCAAATGCTGGCGACCCATAATGATTGGGTCAGCGTGATCCCCAATCAGCGTGAGATCACCATGCAGGAGCTGACCCCCGCGCGCGTTACTGGCACGCTGTCTGTACCGGTCGGTCGCCTGCGCAAGCTGAACATGGGGCCAGAGTATTTGTCGGCCTTCACCGTGGGTGATCAGCTATTGTGGGGTGCAGCAGAGCCGCTGCGCCGTATGCTTCGAGTATTGCTGACGGCTTGATGCTTTTAACGTATACGGCCACATAGATACATAAATATTTGTCGCGCGTGATCCCTCACGGCATTACGCGCGGCAGATCATCAGCTTACCACTGCTCAATATACCAGAGAGAAACAGTGCAGACTTATGCACATGCCGTATATAAATTGCCTTAAAAGCGCCTGTATTGGGGGATAACGCTCCTCTTTTTGGCAAAAAATCGATCACCTCCGCCCCAATGATTGAAAACATTTCATTAACATCATCAATTTGAGAGCAGGCTAACGTTACGGGCGGTTTCCTCGGTGCATACCCCGTGGCTTTGTTACACTGACAAAGAGGGTGAGCATCATAATGGCTAACTGTGCAATAAACATCACAATGAAGAGTGGCAATAACGGTTATTCATTGTGGGAAAAGTCCACCGGACTTGACGGTCATTGCACACAACAGACCTGAATAAATCAGACCTGATAACAACAGCATCACCCCGCCTCTGACCCTGAACAATGAGAAATAAACCCATGCAAATACCGTGGCAGGCCGCCGTAACCGCACTGATGCTTTACAGCCTAAACCTGTTTACACCGGTTTTCGCTGCAAGCCTTGATTTTAAAGGGACGCTCGCCACCCCCTTTTTTGGTCATGCGCGCGGTAGTGCGTTCAGCGCGACGCTGTTCTACGATCAAAATGCCCC
>NZ_JBOFRH010000372.1:0-1762 GCF_051650925.1 Plesiomonas sp. | reverse complement strand
CTGTTTTCGCCAAGCTCAGTGACAAAAATCATCGCCACGCCGGTATTCATGCCCGGAATAGCGCTGACACCCTGTACATCAATACCATCACGTACAAATTGCTCGCGCATCCGCAGACCAATGTCATCATCGCCCACACAGGCAATAAAGCCAACCTGAGCGCCTAAACGCCCAGCGGCCACGGCCTGATTCGCCCCTTTCCCGCCGTATACTATCTGGTAATGGCGGCCAGTCAGCGTTTCGCCCGGACGTGGAAAATGGTTTACTGACAGAATATGGTCGGCATTCACACTGCCCAAGACCACTAATTTTCGGCTATTCATACAATGACTCTCTGGTTGGATCGTGCCTGCGTTGCCTGAACCTATCACGATTTGACGACGGGAAAAGAGGGGCTGCGAATAGCAAACCGGTGACGACGCTATTCGCAGCAGCAGGGTTTACTCGGAAACCACTTTCAGGGCTACAGGGATATTGGCATCAACCGGTTGGCCTTTCAGAACTTTATCCGCAGTTTCCACCCCGATCTCACCGATCAGTTCAGGCTGCTGGGCAATGGTTGCGCCTAACTTACCACGTGATACGGCTTTGATCCCATCCTCTGTACCATCAAACCCGACCACCAGCACCTGATCTTTACCCGCAGCTTGCAGCGCGCGCAGCGCACCGAGTGCCATTTCATCATTTTGTGCAAATACGGCCTGTACCGTCGGCTGCGCCGCTAACAGGTTCTCCATCACATTCAGGCCCTTAGTGCGGTCAAAATCTGCCGGTTGAGCTGCCAGTAAATTGAGCTGATGCTCTGCCACTGCCTGTTTAAAGCCCTGACCACGATCACGGGCGGCTGATGTACCGGCAATGCCTTCCAATTCAATGACTTTTGCCTGCTTACCTACTTTTTGAGCAATAAAATCACCGGCCATTTTACCACCCGCGACGTTGTCAGAGGCAATGTGGCTAACCACGTTGCCCTTTTCTGCACCCCGGTCGAGGGTAATTACCGGAATATTGCTGCGGTTTGCCATGGCAACGGCATTGGCAACGGCGGCAGAGTCAGTTGGGTTAATCAGCAGCACTTTCACGCCACGCACGGTCAAATCTTCCACATTCGCCAGCTCTTTTGCCGGATCATTTTGCGAGTCGAGCACGATGATGTTGTAACCAAGCGCTTTGGCTTTTTTCTCTGCTCCCTCTTTCATGGTCACGAAAAAAGGGTTGTTCAGTGTCGACACCACCATGGCAATGGTATCGGCAGCCAGCGCATTTGCGCTCAGAGTGGCACTCAGTACGGCAGCAGAAACGAAGGTTGCTAACTTTTTGATGTTCATCGCTATATTCCTTATCATTATTATCAGAGGTAACGTAAAAACGTGGGTTAAACAGGCCGTACTGCGCACTATTTACCGCTTTTGTTATCCACCAGAACCGCCAGCAAAATCACCACGGCTTTTGCTATCATCTGGTAATAAGAAGAGACATCTAACAGATTCAATGCGTTGTTCAAAAAGCCGATAATCAACGCACCGACCAGTGTTCCCATGATCCGGCCTTTACCGCCAGCTAAACTGGTGCCACCCAGTACTACCGCCGCAATCGCATCCAACTCATAGCCCGTACCCGCTGTCGGCTGCGCAGAAGAGAGGCGGGAGGTGACAATCAAACCAGCCAGTGCCGCCAGCATGCCGCACAGGGCATACACCGCAATTTTTACCCGATCAACATTGATACCCGATAAGCGGGTCGCCGACTCATTGCCACCGAG
>NZ_JBOFRH010000371.1:0-1085 GCF_051650925.1 Plesiomonas sp. | reverse complement strand
AGAGATCAGTGTACTGAGTGATCGCATCACACTACTCCTCGTTTACATTACTTACTGTAAAGCGTAGATGAGGATCACAAAGGTGCTTAAGTCTAAATCATCATATATCTCGACATTATCGTGCCGAATACTTAGGCTCAGAGCGAAAATCAGGTTGTATCAACAGCGCTCGTCTCTATCTTTATCTTCCCTCTCCCGCTCTCTCCTCACCGCTCAATCGCACTGTGACAATTGGCTACATTCATAAAACTCGACCAGACTGAATAGGTTAAGTTACGTTGGCAGGAGTCGAAGATGAAACAATACAAAATTTTTCGCAATGCCTCGGGCCAAGTTGAAGCGGTGAAACAGGGCTGGTCTTGGCCGGCCTTCTTTTTCAGTGTGATCTGGGCCATTGCTAAACGGCTGTGGATCATTGCGATTTGGGCCATCCTGATTGTCATGGCGATAGGTACGTTTTTAAGCCTGAATGTCGGTTATGAATATAGCTATGAAATTACCAACATCATTTCCCTGTTGGTTTATGTCGTGTTCGGGGTATATGGCAACCGCTGGCGCGAAAAACATTTGCTCACCCGCGGATTTAAACATGTCGAAACCTTAACCGCTGCCAATCCCGCCGGTGCAGTTGCCCTGTATTCAAAAGCAACCAGCGAAGCGGCATGACCGCTTTGTTTTGCTTAGGCTCGGCGCATATCCACCAATACGGCAACGACACGGCAGTTTTAAGCTCACATTTTACTGACTGACCAATGAAGAGGGATGCATGAAAAGATCGCAATATATCGCGCTGTTGATAATCGCACTCGGTTCAACAGCGGCTATCGGTAAAGAAACGTTGGTGATCAATCGCGCGATTACCGAACCTGAAGTTCTGGCGGCACAAAAAGCATGGTGCGCCGCCTTAGTCGATATCAGTAACACCTACCAAAAAGAAGGGCTAGCTGCAGCCAAAGCCTTAGCGGGAAAAGTGATCGACAGCGCCTATGGCTATCAAATGGGGGGAGTGCTGTTTAAGCCTACGTTAACGGTCAACCCGCAAACATTTCGTACCACTCGGGCCGGTGCGTTAGCCTATTTTGTTG
>NZ_JBOFRH010000370.1:0-9160 GCF_051650925.1 Plesiomonas sp. | reverse complement strand
CTAATCCGCAGGCCTTACGTCAAGGTTTTGCCAGCTCCGAGGGGGTGGATACGCCACTGACTGGCGCGGCGTTGACCAACATGATGGGTAATAACACGCTGCGCAGAGCGGGAAATACGGATTCACCGGTTCATGATATTCCAGAACCGGCCGACCTACATGCTAACGGTGCAAATCTCGAGCAATCACGCCCACAAATCGCGGCCGTAGCGGCTCAGCTACACGATGGCGATTTAAGTGCGTTGGCTAATGCTTTGAGCGACAAAACGCTTTCTGCTCCGGTCGTCGCGGTCAGTCAACAAGGGCTGAATGCCATCACGGAAAAGCCTGCACCGGCTGCCGCAATGCCGACCCGTGCCGATGCAATGAGTACCCCGTCGCCGACTCTCAGTCTGGATATTAACAAGCCCCAATGGGGAGATGCTCTGATCGAACAGTTGCGTCAGCGCATTCAGGTACAATCTGGTAATAAACTGCAGCATGCCCAAATCCGCCTAGACCCGCCTGAGCTGGGGAAACTGGAAATCAGCTTGCGGATGGAAGGCGATAAACTAAGCGTACAATTTACTGCTGCTCATCCACAACTCCGAGAAGCCTTGTTAGCAGGCAGTGATCGCCTTCGACAGGATTTTAGTCAGAGCCAGATGAACCTGATTGATGTTTCAGTATCGGGTGGACAACCACAACATGGTAATCAGCAGCAACAGGATCCTAGTTTTGCCAATGGCCATTCGGTGATCCGTCGAGCCGCGGCCCACAGCAGTATTCCTGCCCTGAATCTGTCACATCATCGCACCGATTTCGACAGCTTGGTTTAAGAGAGAACATCATGTCACAAGGAAAAAAATCCAAAGTCATTTTGTTGGCCATCATTGCGCTATTACTGATCGTGTTACTGGGTGGCGGTGGATGGGGATATTGGCATTTTGTTATTAACAAGTCAGTACCTGCTAAACCAAAAGAAGTGGCCACAGTTGCTGAGGTGAAGAAACCCATTTTTATTAATTTGGATCGCTTTGTAATCAGTGTGCAAGGGGAAGACCGTCTGCATTACATGATGCTCGAACTCTCTCTGATGACCTACAGCAATGCGTTTGAAACTCAGGTACAAGAGTTTATGCCACTGGTGCGCAACACGGTTGTTACTGAACTGAGTCATGAAGATTTTACCAAGTTGACAGCGCCCGATGCCGTTGCCGTACTGCAAGAGAAATTACTGACCGCTATCCACACGACTATGCAAAAAATGGGCGGTGAAGGTGCGGTAGACAAGGTGCTGATCACCAAATTGGTAGTGCAGTAACTGTCTATGTGCACAGCCGGGGATAACGCGCAGGGGCTGAATGCCTATCAAGCTAGCCAAAAGCTAGGGCATCAGGCACGAGAACAGCGCTTATTACTGCAGCATGCACCGTTGGTGCGGCGAATAGCTTGCCATCTGGCACTACAAGTCAGTGCAGTGATTGGTCGTGATGATTTAGAACAAATAGGCATGTTGGCACTGCTGGGTGAAATTCGCCGTTACGATCCTGATAGTGATATCCCACTGGAAGTGATGGCCAGCCCACGTATTCGTGGAGCCATGCTTGATGAGCTACGTCGTCTGGATTGGCGTTCACGTGGTGTACGGCAAAAAAGCCATGAGCTTAAAGACAGGATCCGTAGCCTGAGTCGAGAATTGGGGCGTAAGCCGACTCGTCAGGAGTTGGCACTTGCTCTGCAAATCAGTGATGAAGAGCTGCACGATCGCTTGCTGGCTTGTCAGGCCGAACAGGTTGATAGTCTTGACAGCCTGCAGGAGGACGGTTTTGACAGTTTCGGTCTGTATTGGCCGAGTGATGAAGTCCAGTCCGTACGTTTCAAGCGTGATTTATCCTCTGCTTTAAAACAAATACCGGAGCGTGAACAGACCATCTTGTGTCTGTATTACGAACATGAAATGAACCTTAAAGAGATAGCTCTGGTGTTGGATCTTACCGAAGCGCGGATCTGTCAGTTACATAAGAAATCTCTAAAACATCTAAATAGACTGTTAGACGACTGGAATCAGCCGGACTAATGAGGGGTATATGCAACGAATAATTGGTTTTTTTATTGTTTTTGGCTGTGTCGTTCTGGGCTATCTGGAAGCAAAAGGTAATCTGGGCGCTCTGTGGCAACCGGCAGAGATGATTATTATTGTGGGTGCGGCGATGGGAGCTATGGTAGTAGCGCATCCGATAGCGGTACTCAAGGGAATTGGCGGGCAACTGAAAACCCTGATGGGCAAGGGCTATACCCAGAATTACTACCGCGCCATTATCGAACTGATGTTTGAGCTATTGGAAACTGTGCGTAAAGATGGCATTAAAAAGCTCGATGAACATATCGAAAAGCCAGATTCCAGCGCCTTATTTGCTAAGTACCCAAGTGTCACCTCTTCGCCGGTATTGTTGGCATTTATTACCGATAACCTGCGTCTGATGGCGATGGGGAAAATGGCACCACACGATTTAGAAGCTCTGCTGGAGACAGAAATACACACCATCCAAAATGATCTGTTGCGTGCTTCCAAGGCGCTGGCTAAAACGGGTGAAGCGATGCCGGGTTTTGGTATTGTGGCAGCAGTACTGGGTATTGTGGTCACCATGCAAAATATCGGTGGCAATCTAGCACTTATCGGTGCCAAGGTAGCGGCCGCGCTGGTGGGAACGTTTATTGGTGTATTACTGAGCTACGGTGTGTTTGACCCGCTGGCTGCGGCGATGGCTAATCTAGTGAAAAAAGAGGTGATGGGCCTGAAAATGGTTATGGCTATTTTGGTGGCACAGCAGCAAGGTCGTCCAACCCTGCTGGCGCTAGATGCTGGCCGTAAACTCTTAATCAGCGAATACAAACCGAGCTTCTTTGAGATGGAACGCTGGCTGACTGCCGAGCAGAACTGATTATGGCTAAAGACTCACACCACACGATTATCATTAAAAAAGTTCAGCACGACGATCACGATGAAGGGCATGGTGGTGCATGGAAAGTGGCGTTTGCTGACTTTGCCATCGCCATGATGGCCTTTTTCATGGTGTTGTGGGTGATGGAAGTCGCCTCCAAGGATGAACGGCAGAAAGTCCAGCAATACATGGCCACTTACAGTGTGTTTGATAACATGGATAATGTGTTTGATATCACTAATAGCCCATTCCCAATAGATTTTGGTGGACAGGCTTCGCCACTGGAAAATCCGGTCAAATCAGATTTTGAGGGTAATGATAAGCTGGGTAGTGCGCTGTTTCAGGAAAATAAAACGCTAGGTCAGTATAAGAACCAAGAGTTAGGCAAGCTACAAGGTAAGTACCTTACCCAGCAGCAGATGGAAGCTCTGGCCAACGCTCTGAATACCGTAGCGGTGCGTCTAGATGCGACCAACAACGTGAGGGTGGAAGTCGTACCGCAAGGGCTGCGAGTCCTGATTCAAGATGATAACGAACACTATATGTTCGAGCGCGGCAGTACCCGGATCACGCCCTTTTTTAAGGATATTTTGGAT
This sequence comes from Plesiomonas sp., assembly GCF_051650925.1. Lineage (NCBI taxonomy): Bacteria > Pseudomonadati > Pseudomonadota > Gammaproteobacteria > Enterobacterales > Enterobacteriaceae > Plesiomonas > Plesiomonas sp. Next base: position 5,640 of record NZ_JBOFRH010000370.1, on the reverse strand, counting down.
CACATATCACCGGTACTGGGGAGTATCCAGAATAGGATCATGATCAGTGGCCACACTGATAATACCCGTTATCCGAATAATGTGGAGTATACCAACTGGGATCTCTCTGCTGAACGTGCGTTGGCTGCGCGTCGAGCAATGACGGCCAATGGTATGAAACGAGATCAAATTTTACAGCTGGTGGCGATGGCCGAACAGATGCCGGTCAATATTGAAGATCCGATGAGCGGGCAAAACCGACGCATTGAGATTACGGTGCTGACCGAACAGGCGGCAGCACAAATTGCTCAACTGTTTGGGCGAGCCAATGCCAAGCCAATGCCTCCGTATATTGCGACTCAACCCAATGCAGCACCGCGCCCTGTGGAAACCTCGGTCATCGGTGCTGGGTCAACTACCACACCAGCGTTGATGGCAATACCGAGTGTCGCTCCCCCGCTAAACAGTATTACGCCTCCGCTGGCGGCAGAGGCGACTACGCATGCAATGCTTCCGGTGAGTACGCTATCTGCCGTTAACCGCACTGTGCAGCGTAGTAGCAAAGCGGCGATGTTACCGCCACTCTTGATTGATCAGGCTGGCAATCAGGTGCGTATCGGGGTTGATCCGATTTTACCTGGAATGGCAACGTTAACGCCGGATCATACCGTGCAGGCAGTGCGCAGTGCTAAACCAGAGGCGTTATTAAAGGCCACGTCAGAACCAAGCTATATCAAGCCCTCTGTGGTGACGTCGGGTGATACTGAACATGGTTAAACCTGCAAAGTACTGTATGTAGTACCGTATTAGGGTATTTGTTTCAGCATGATAAAGCGTTAAAAAAGCCCGCCATCTATGGATTTAGTTCATTTTGGCGGGCTTTTTTTGTGCTGAGTATTCAGTTCCTAGTACTTAGTGCCATAGATAATCAATGTGCCCCGCTGTTGCCGCCAGCAGCGTTAAACGGCGGTTTGGCAAACCAGATCAGCACCAGTAGGCCGATAAACAGCGCGCCACACAGGGTAAAGATAGTGTTGGCCGACAGAATATAGCTTTGTTGTGTGATCTGGTTGGCCAACATACCGGCTGATTGTTGGGCACTTAGTCCCGCACTTTGCAAGCCATGTAGCGCTTGTTGTGCGGCCGGATTGTAAGGGTTCACATGTTCAGTCAGGTAATTTTGGTTTACCGCTTCACCGTTATCCCACAACGTGGTGGTGATGGATGTACCAATAGAGCCGGCCAGTGTACGCATAAAGTTCGACAAACTGGTGGCATTGGCCAGTTGATTAGCCGGTAACCCTGATAGCGTAATGGTAGTCAGCGGCATAAAGAAGCAGGCCACTGCAATACCCTGTACAAACTGCGGCCAGACAATCCACTCAAAGCTGATATCGGTGGTAAACAGCGTTGCGCGCCAGAAAAAGCAGCCGGAGTAGACCAGAAAACTGATGCTGACCAGCACCCGCATATCGATTTTATTCGCATATTTACCAATGAGTGGAGATAAAAACAGCGGAATAAACCCGACCGGAGCTGAAGCCCACCCAGCCCACGATGCGGTATAGCCGAGGTTGGTCTGCATCAGCAGCGGCAGCAGCACAATCACCCCAAAGTAGATCATATAACCCAAGCTGGTACAGATCACCGCAATGGTAAAGTTGCGGTAGCCAAACAGCGATAAATCGATCACCGGATTATCGTCGGTCAGCTCCCAGATGATAAAAAATGAGAGCGCTACGGCGGCGGTTACGGCTAGGATCAATATCTCATTAGAGTTAAACCAGCCGAGCTCACGCCCCTGATCGAGCATGATTTGTAGGCTACCTACCCCGATGACCATCAAGCCCAGCCCGACCATATCCATCGGTTTATATTCACGTTCGGTTTCACGCCCTGCCAGCACCTTACGGGTTAATAACACCACAAAAATACCGACTGGAACGTTGATAAAGAATATCCATGCCCAGTGGAAATTATCACTGATATAACCGCCAAGCACCGGCCCACAAATCGGGGCAACGATCACCGTCATCGACCAGAGCGCCAGTGCAATAGCCCGTTTTGCTGGTGGATAGTTTGACAGCAACAGGCTTTGTGATAGCGGGATCATTGGGCCAGAGACCAGCCCCTGCATCACTCGGAAAAAAATCAGCATCTCGAGTGAGGATGAGACACCGCATAACCACGAGAACAAGGTGAACAAAATCGTTGAGGCGATAAACAGCTTCACCTCGCCAAAACGCTTGGCAAACCAACCGGTGAGTGGCAGTGAAATAGCATTGGCCACGCCAAACGAGGTGATAACCCATGTGCCTTGTGTGGTTGATGCCCCCAGACTGCCGGAGATCGTCGGAATGGCAACGTTGGCAATTGAGGAGTCAAGCACCTGCATAAAGGTCGCCAGCGACAGCGCCAGCGTTGCCCAGACCAGTGCTTTGCCCTCTAATGGCTTTTGCATGCTGACCCCTTATCCCTGATTTTGGGTAAGGATAGCGGCAATGTTCTGCTCTATCGGTGCCATATTGATATCCAGTGCCTGTGTACTGGCAGTGGCCATTTGTGGCTGTTTTTCTGCTAACTCTGCACCGGAGTGATCAAGGGTATTGACGTTGACGGTCATTGATAAACCAACCCGCAGCGGGTGTGCAGTCAGCTCTGCGGCATCAAGTTGAATGCGTACTGGCAGGCGCTGTACTACTTTAATCCAGTTGCCGGTTGCATTTTGCGGTGGCAGCAGAGAAAACGCACTGCCCGTACCGGCAGATAAGCCCTGTACCGTGCCGTGATAAACGGTGTTTTCACCATAAAAATCGGAGATTAGCGTGACCGGCTGCCCGATCCGCATATTTTGCAGTTGTGTCTCTTTGAAGTTGGCATTTACCCAGACATTTTGCAGCGGGATCACCGCCATCAGTGGGTTGCCCGGAGCAATGTAGCTGCCCACTTGTACCGAGCGTTTTGCCACGTAACCTTCACTCGGGCTAACAATGGTGGTGCGCTGAAGATTAATCCACGCCTGTTTTACCCCTTCTACCGCATGCTTTACTGCAGGTTGGGCAGCCAGCGGAGTATTGAGTACCAGTGCTTGAGTGGCATTCAACTGCTGCTGGGCGGCAGTCAACTCTGCTTGTGCCTGACGCACCGCATTTTGGGCGTGTTGCAGATCTTGCTGTGAGATAGCATCACTACGGCCGAGTGTGCTGAACCGTTTTAGATCAGACATCGCTTGCGACAGGATCACCGCGCGGGCTTCCACGTTGGCCTGTAACTGGCGAACATCCAACATCAGTTTGTGGGTATTGCGCACGGTTTCAGCCAATTGTGTTTTCGCCTGTTCCAGCGCCAGCGTTGCATCGGTACTATCGAGCGTGACTAACGGCTGTCCGGCCAGCACCTTGTCGTTATCATCGGCAAAAATGGCGGTAACGCTGCCGGTTATCTGGGTGTTGATGGGAATGATATTACCCGCCACATACGCATCATCGGTCTGCTGATAGTGGCGCAACTCCAGATACCAGTAAGCAAAATAGGCGGCGGCGGCCAGAATAAACAGCGCCGATACCGCGAGCATGGCACGTTTACGGACGGTTTTTTTGGCGCTGATCGGCGGCGTGCTTGGCGCTGTCATGGTGTTCATGTCCTTTTTAGATCTGTAACAAAAGTTTGTGGAGGAGATGTTCAAATTGTGCCCGCTCATCGGCCGTAAACGGAGACCAGAGTGCGCACAGCCGCTCACGCTCTTGCGGCAAAATAGCGTGCATAAAATCAAGCCCCTGCGCGGTTAACGTTAACTGAAAACAGCGTCGATCACCGGCCACCAGTTGGCGTGAAATCCACCCGCGCGCTTCCATTTCATCAGCAATCCGCGTTGCACTGGTGCGTGATGTATTGAGGAGCGTACTCAGATCGGAAGGTTGCAGGGTGTAACCTTCGCTGGTGTACAGCAGAATCAGTGCAGTAAAGAGCGAATCATTAATCTGGTACTGTTTAAGTGCTTCATTGTGCTGATTAAGCAACTGGTTGTGCGTATGTTGCAGTAAACGGCACAGAATAATCGCTTGCCGTGCATCGGAATGGTCTAGCTGCCTTGCACGTTCTAACAAGGTTTCGATCGGAAGTTTGGGTTTTGGCATGATAGGCAGTAATCTACGTACAAAATTGGGTTTTTATCAGACAAATATAGCTGACACTGAAAATAGTAACGCCTGAAACTACTTTCTGCAATTTACCAATGCCATTATTTGGCCACTAATTCGTTACAAATTACTAAATAGGAAGTGCCGTCAGCGATAACAGGGCTGCGGCAGAGTCTGCTACCATTGCGCAACAGAGACCGGTACAGATTACGGATTATCAAAAAAAGAGACAGTGACTGGATTTAACAATGCAAACTGAGCATAAGAAAAACATGCCGGCACTGACGCTGGCCGCCATCGGCGTAGTGTATGGGGATATCGGTACCAGCCCGTTATATACCCTGCGAGAGTGTATTTTGTCGATGGCCGGATTGGGCGTAACCCAATCGGTGATCTATGGCTTTCTCTCCACTATCTTCTGGGTGCTAATGTTGGTGGTCTCGGTCAAATATATCTGCTTTGTGATGCGGGCTGACAATGCCGGTGAGGGCGGTATTCTGACGTTGATGTCGTTGGCTGGTCGGCGTACCCAGCCGCACACTACTGCCATTATTTTGGTACTGGGGCTGATTGGTGCTGGCTTTTTCTACGGTGACGGAATCATCACCCCCGCCATTTCGGTACTTTCCGCGATGGAAGGATTAGAGCTGATCACGCCAGCATTTGACCCCTATATCCTGCCGATTGGCATTGCCGTATTAACCGGCCTGTTTATGATCCAACGCCACGGTACCAGTCTGGTCGGCAAGGTGTTTGGTCCGGTCATGCTGCTTTGGTTTAGTGTGCTGGCGCTGATGGGCGTTCGTGGGATCGCCATGCATCCGGAAGTGTTGCAGGCGCTCGATCCACGCTGGGCGCTCGATTTTTTCTGGGCGCACAAAATGCTGGCCTTTTTTGCCCTCGGCTCGGTAGTGCTGGCAGTGACAGGCGCAGAGGCGCTGTATGCCGATATGGGGCACTTTGGCACTAAACCTATCCGGCTGGCATGGTTTATTTTGGTGATCCCATCACTGGTACTGAACTATTTTGGGCAGGGCGCGCTGCTGCTGAGTAATCCTGCCGCTGTGAAAAACCCCTTCTTTATGCTGGCACCTGAGTGGGCACTATTTCCGCTGGTCATTTTAGCTACACTGGCTACCGTTATCGCCTCACAAGCGGTGATTTCTGGTGCATTCTCTTTGACTCGACAAGCCGTGCGTTTAGGTTATCTTCCCCCAATGACCATTTTGCACACCTCAGAAGAGGAAGCTGGCCAGATTTATGTTCCACTGGTCAACTGGCTGCTGTTTATCGCGGTGGTGCTGGTGGTGCTGACATTCCGCCACTCGAGTAATCTGGCTTCGGCCTACGGCATTGTGGTGACAGGAACGATGGTGCTCACATCGATTCTGTTATCAGTGGTAGCGCTGCGTAACTGGCGTTGGCCACTGCCGCTGGTGCTGCTGATGCTGACACTGATGCTGATGATAGATTTGCCACTGTTTGCCTCGAATCTGATTAAGCTTGAGTCTGGCGGTTGGTT
>NZ_JBOFRH010000369.1:0-3491 GCF_051650925.1 Plesiomonas sp. | reverse complement strand
GCCGGCAGCAGCAGGGCGGCTTCAAAAGTACCGGTTTGCAGGTAGTAAGTGCCACAAACACCGAGTAGACCGAAGAAGGTTAGTACAGAAATATCGCCCAACCCCATGTAACCGTAGGGTTTATTACCCACGGTATAGGTGATCGCGGCGATAATGGCGACCACACCCATGAGCAGGAATCCGACAATATCTTCTGGTTTACGGCAGGCCAGTAAAATTAATGTACCGCCGCTAACTAAGGTGAGCAGCAGGGTTATCAGCATCGCGCGCTTCATGCTTTGTGCTGAGATCAGGCCGCTTTGTACCGCACGGCGCGGGCCAACCCGATCTTTATCGGTGCCCTTGACTGCATCGCCGTAATCATTGGCCAGATTCGATAAAATCTGTAGCAATGTGGCAGTCAGCAGAGCAAGAACAGTAATGGTTGCTTGGAAGCGTCCTTGCCACATAGCAACTGCAGCTCCGGTAACAATTGAGGCTAAGGCCAGCGGTAAAGTGCGCGGACGTGTAGCTTCCAACCAGATAGCAAATTTGGAGTCACTCATGGGTTTGGCTTCAACATAGTTAAGGGTTAAAAATGGCCGGCAGAGCAAATCATGCGATAGCGCAAGCTGTCTGTGCGAGAAATTTGAGCGCTGTAGTTTACAGCATCTTGCGGGGATGCGGGTATGACTGTTTGGTTAAATTCACAGCATAAGCTGCGGTATAAAGAGAAAAACAGAGCGCAAGTGCGCTCTGTTTTTGAGAAGCAAAAAGCGGTGCAAGCCTATTATGGATAACATGCCAAAGCATGATGAACCATGATTGCTACCGTTTTGTTTGGCTGATTACAGAATAAAACGGCTGAGATCTTCGTCTTCTACAACATCGGCCAAGTATTTGCTGACGTAATCGGCATCAACGGTGATCAGTTGACCGCCGCGCTCGCTGGCATCAAAAGAGACCTCTTCGAACAGACGCTCCATCACGGTATGCAGACGGCGTGCACCAATATTTTCGGTACGCTCGTTAACGGTAAAGGCAGCATCAGCTAGGCGGCGGATCCCTTCTGGCGTGAATTCAACATTCAGACCTTCGGTTGCCAGCAGCGCTTTATATTGCTCGGTCAGTGAGGCACTTGGCTCTGACAAAATGCGCTCAAAATCAGCACTGGTCAGGGCATCGAGTTCAACACGAATAGGCAGGCGGCCTTGTAGCTCAGGCAGCAGATCAGACGGGCGAGCAACCTGAAATGCACCCGAGGCGATGAACAGGATATGATCAGTATTCACCATGCCGTGCTTAGTGGATACAGTGCAGCCTTCAACTAACGGTAGCAGATCGCGCTGAACACCTTCGCGTGAAACATCAGGGCCGGAGCTTTCGCCACGCTTACAGATCTTGTCTATCTCATCGATAAAGACAATACCGTTTTGCTCAACTGCGTGAATCGCTTGCTCTTTGAGCTCTTCAGGATTGACCAGCTTGGCCGCTTCTTCTTCAATCAGCGCTTTGAGTGCTTCGGGCACTTTGAGTTTGCGTTTTTTCTTTTGCTGACCGGCTAGATTTTGGAACATAGATTGCAACTGGTTAGTCATCTCTTCCATGCCCGGTGGCGACATGATTTCAACACCGGCACTGCCAGCTGCTGAGGTCTCAATCTCGATCTCTTTATCATCGAGCTGACCTTCGCGCAGTTTTTTACGGAAAATTTGGCGAGTGTGTGATTGCTCGTCAGTTTTTTCAGTCTGACCCCAGTTATCACGCGGTGGTGGCAGCAACGCATCTAAAATACGATCTTCTGCCAGCTCTTCGGCCCGCACACGATTTTTTTCGATAGACTGTAAGCGCACCATTTTGATGGCTGAATCTGTCAGATCGCGGATAATCGAGTCAACTTCTTTACCTACATACCCAACTTCAGTGAACTTAGTCGCTTCCACTTTGATGAACGGAGCATTGGCCAGTTTCGCCAGACGGCGGGCAATTTCCGTTTTACCGACACCGGTTGGGCCGATCATCAGAATATTTTTTGGGGTCACTTCATGGCGCAGCGCTTCTGGCAACTGCATCCGTCGCCAGCGGTTACGCAGTGCAATGGCAACAGAACGCTTGGCTTTATCCTGACCGATGATATGACGGTCAAGCTCGTGGACAATTTCACGTGGGGTCATTTCAGACATGGTCAGGCCTTAAATTTTGCTTGGAAGTTCTTCGATGGTTTTGTGTTGGTTGGTATACACACAAATATCACCGGCAATGGTCAGGGCTTTTTCCACGATATCGTGGGCAGAGAGCTCGGTATTTTCCAGCAGTGCACGTGCGGCAGACTGGGCAAACGGGCCACCTGAGCCAATTGCGATCAGATCATTTTCCGGCTGCACCACATCACCGTTACCGGTAATGATTAAAGAGGCATTTTCATCCGCAACGGCTAGCAGTGCTTCAAGTTTACGCAGAGCACGATCAGATCGCCAATCTTTGGCCAGCTCAACGGCTGCTTTAACCAAATTACCCTGATGCATCTCTAACTGACGCTCAAAACGCTCAAACAGGGTGAATGCATCGGCTGTACCGCCAGCAAAACCGGCAATGACTTGATCGTTATATAAACGGCGCACTTTGCGCGCGTTGCTCTTCATGACAGTGTTGCCAAGAGAAACCTGTCCGTCACCGCCAATGACGACTTTACCATTACGGCGCACACTTACGATTGTTGTCACTGTGTGTTCCTCATCGGAGAATTACGCAAAGCCCTGATCATTGTCAGGGCACATAATGCTTAGATGGGGATTTGGGAAAGGAGTTTCAACCCTGAACAGGAAGAATTAAGCAGCTCGACATACCGCTGCTTTTTAAGCGGTTTTGCTGTTTGTCAGCGGCCGCACGGCTGCTGTAAGGGCCAAGAACCACTCGATGCCAGCTATTACTGGTGCGTAAATTGGCTTCAATACCCTGAAATGCCAGTGTTGCTTGCACCTCTTCAGCCTGCGAACTGGTACGGTATGCGCCACACTGAACCAGCCACTGTTGTGGTTTTTCATCCACTTTTTTGGCGGTGTCAACTTTAGCGACTTCATTTCGTGCTGTTTCTGAACCGCGCGGAATGGGTGGAGGCTGTACCAGTGTTGGCTTGCTCTCTTTGATTACCGACGTTGTCTGACGAGGCGGAATTTGCTCAATTTTTGCGAGCGGTTGCCCCTGATTGTTGCTGTTCGGAGAGGTGTAGACCGGCTTGTTCTGCGTAATTTGGGTTTCACCGTCAATATTGCCGTTGCGATCGGCTCGCGGCAAGGCTTGTGGCGCTTGCTGCATCTCCGTTTGCAACTGGGTCAAAATAGCCTGCTGCTCTGCGGTTAACTGGGTGGGTGCTGTGCGATCTTGCATTGGGTTATGCGGATCACTGATCACCACCTCTTTATTTTCCAGCTCTTTAATATAGCTCCAGCGCTCTTCGGGTTTTACCGGTAGGCCGTTTTTATGCTTAATTTGCTGTTGCAGGTTGAGTGCCG
>NZ_JBOFRH010000368.1:0-1112 GCF_051650925.1 Plesiomonas sp. | reverse complement strand
CCTGTGCCGCCGTTATGATGCTTTATCGCGGCAGTCAGAGCATCGTCTGCGCTTTTCAGAGGTACAGGGCATTTTGAAAGGCTATATCGATTTAGTCTTTAGCCATAACGGTAAATTTTATGTTCTTGATTATAAATCTAATTATTTGGGGGATACGGCAGAGCATTACCATCAACAGGCTATGACCCGTGCCATGATTGAACACCGGTATGATCTGCAATATCAGCTGTACACACTGGCATTGCACCGTTATTTACGGCTGCGGTTGAAAGATTATGATTATGACCGTCATATCGGCGGTGTGTATTACCTCTTTTTACGTGGGATGAATGGCCATGATCCTGAATACGGTGTGTATGCACAGCGCCCTGAAAAAGCCCTGATTATGGCATTGGATCGGCTGTTTAGCGGTGAGGAAGACTCCTCTACTGAGGCGTTAGAAAATGGAGTACAGGCATGAACCCCAGCATGAACCACGGTATTTTAGCCCATTTGCAGCAGTTGAGCCGTGAGCGAATTATCCGCCCGTTAGATTACCAGTTTGCCCGTTATCTGGCGCTGCATGATGCTGATCCACTGCTCGCTTTGGTTGCCGCGCTGATCAGTGCCGAAGCCGGTAATGGCCATGTCTGCCTTGATTTGCGCCAGCTAAACCCGACCCGTTTATTTGGCTTGCGTGATAGCCGTGCACTCTGGCATAGCACTGGAGGTATTCCCACTATCGAATGGCCGGCAAGGTTACAACACTGCATGGCAGTAGGCGATGGACGCTGCGCAACACCACTCGTACTGAACGGCGATTATCTCTATTTACACCGCTTATGGCAGGATGAGGGGCTGATCGTTGAGTATCTGCAACACAGTGAAAACCGGATCACGGCAGGCGATCAGGCACAAACCGACAACATTACGGCGCAAAAAGCGATTTTAGACCGCTTATTTGGGCAGGATGACACCGTCAACTGGCAGAAGGTGGCCGCGGCTATTGCCTGTAACAGCCGGATGTCGGTTATCTCCGGTGGCCCAGGAACGGGAAAGACCACCACAGTTACCCGCTTGTTAGCCGCATTGCTGCTGCAAGAGAGCCGATTACGGCAAGAAGACGCATTGCC
>NZ_JBOFRH010000367.1:0-10094 GCF_051650925.1 Plesiomonas sp. | reverse complement strand
CAACACCCAATCGTGCTGTTGCATTAATGGCGTGGGCAAATATCGCTGTTCAAGCGTTATTACCGATATCGCTTAGCCTCTCTCCTGTAGTTTATGCGTCGGTAGCCGAGAGCAAACTGCGCACTGATTCACTGGTTGTGTATCAGGTGCAACTGGGCGATACCGCTATATCTATTGCTAAACAATTTGGTTTAACACTGGAAGAATTAAAAAAACTCAACAGTGAAGCTTATAAAGACAAATCATTAAATGCTCTGCAAATTGGCGACACATTGTTAGTGCCCGATTTGCGCTTAGGTGAGCGTAAGCCTGCACACCGTATTGCGGTGAAAATGGAGCGTGATACTGAAACGCTGATCGCAGAAGCGGCCAGCTCATTAGCCGCGGGCTCTGCAGGGAATAGCCTACGTTCGGCAGCCGTTTCACAGGCAAACCAATCGGTAGAAGAGTGGTTAAAGCAGTACGGCACCGCCCGCGTAAGCCTGAATGTTGATGATAACTTTAACCTGACTGATTCAGAAGCTGATCTGTTGGTCAGCTTGGATGATACCCCTGAGTTGTTGTCATTTACCCAGCTGGGTCTGCGTCACCGAGATGATCGCACCACCGTGAATGCTGGTGTGGGTCAGCGTCATTTTGATACGAAAGATGTCGAAATGCTGGGATACAACTTGTTTTTCGATCATGAAATTGAAGCTGGTCATACCCGAGTGGGTGTTGGTTTAGAGTACTGGCGTGATTACCTGAAGCTTTCTGCGAACGGCTATATTGGCTTAAGTGGTTGGAAAGCCTCAGAAGAATTGGTTGATTACGATGAGCGAGCCGCTGATGGTTTAGACTTGCGTGCCGAAGCGTATTTACCTTCACACCCACAATTGGGTGGTAAGCTCAAGTATGAGCAGTATTTTGGTAACGAAGTCGCCCTTAGCAATGCTGAAAATCGCCAAAAAGATCCGTATTCCACCACCATTGGTGTGAACTATACGCCAATTCCGCTGATTACGGCGGGGGTTGATTATATCAAAGAGAAAGGCCAATCAGGCGATACACAATTTAACCTTGAATTTAACTACCGTTTGGGTGAAAGCCTCGATAAACAGCTTGATGGCGCAGCAATGGCCGAGTATCGCTCACTGGCCGGCAGCCGTTATGATTTGGTTGAGCGAAACAATAACATCGTACTTGAGTACCGCAAGCAAGAGCTGTTAAAGCTCAATGTGGTGGATGAGTTCAACAGCTGGCCGGAAATTAGTGAACAGCAACTGGTGGTGAATGTTGCTTCAAAATACCCGCTTGATCGTATCGAGTGGGAAGGGCACGAGTTTTTTGCCGCAGGCGGTAAAATTGCGCCTCTGTCATCACGTACCACACAAGGTGATAGCCAGTTTAAAGTGACGTTACCTGCTTATCAGTCAGAGGGAGTAAACCTGTATACACTGGTTGCTAAAGCTATTGATAATAAAGGTAATGAATCAAATACTGACAGTACTAATGTAGAAGTTACGATTAATAACACAGCCGCGCCGATGGTTACTGATCTGAAAATGCGTGGAAAACTGGAAATCGGTCAAAAGTTGGAAGCCACTTATGTGTGGGATGCTAACGGTGGTGAGCGCACTGATAAGTCAAATTACCAGTGGGGCAATAAAGGCGAAACTGCAGCATTAAAGCAGAGTGCTGATATTGATACCTCGGGTGTGATCCCTGCTATTGATCTTATTGCTGCTGATGCGGGTAAAGTTAAAGAAGTTTCTATTCAGGCAGAAAATGGTTTGAATATAAAAGGTGACAATGTCCTGACGGTAGATAGCAGCATGGAGAGCGGAGCAGGTAATGAAACCGATGGTGGAACTCCTGAAGGTGAAGTGATTGATCCTGCTATAGGGCCCAAAATCACTGAACTGACGATTACCGGTACTCTAGAAATAGGTAAGAATATTGATGGCTCTTATAAATGGGATGCTAACGCTGGTGAACCCACAGATAAATCTAACTTCTTGTGGGGTGTGAAAGGCGATAAAACTGCTACAGGATTAGAAAATGGTAAAGGCGCTGATATCCAAATATCAGAAAAAGTGCCAACACTGAAACTCGATGATCCTAGCATATATGCAGGCAAGGTAATTGAGCTTTCGGTTCAGGCTGAAAACGGTCTGAATATTAAAGGTAATATTGAAACTGTAGACAGTAGCGAGAGTGGTGAAGCTGGCAACGAAACCGATGGCGGAACCCCCGAGGGTGAAGTTATTAACCCTGATGGTAAACCGCTGATCAGAGATCTGGCGATGACAGGAACGCTCGAAGTTGGACAAACGCTGAATGCTACCTATACGTGGGATCCTCAGACTGGTGATAAGCAAGATAAATCACAGTATCAGTGGGGGCATTGGGAAAATGATAATCATACAGGCTTGAAACCCGTAGAAACGGTGGTAGAAAGCCAAAAAGTGCCTACACATACTTTAGATAGCAATGATATCGGCCATGTTATGTCGGTATATGTACTTGCTAAAAATGGCTTAGATGTATCAGGTAATGATGACACGGTAAACAGCGTACTGGGTGATGATGGTAATGAAACCGAAGGTGGTAATCAGCCAGAAGGTGAAGTGATAGACCCGAATGGTATACCGGCTATCAGCAATTTAGTGATGAACGGCGAGCTCAACGTGGGTGAAACCTTAAGTGCCACTTATCAGTGGGATCCACAAACGGGTGACCGTACTGACAAGTCACTGTATCAGTGGGGTTATGATACCGATAATACAGAAAGTTTAGGCACGCCAAGCACTATTACGACCAGTGGGCAGATAGCCGCCTCGCGTGTGCTAAATGCTACTGATATGGGTAAAGTTATCGAGCTCTCTGCCAAAGCGCAGAACGCAAGAAATGTGCAAGGAAATACACTTACGGTACAGAGCAGTAGTGTGATTACAGATCCAAGTATTATTCCGGTTATTAATAATCTACGCATCAGCGGTATGCTTGATATGGGTAATACTCTGAAAGGCACTTATGAGTTTGATGCACAGGGTGGTGATGATAATGATAAATCACATTTTGAGTGGGGTTATAAAGGCTCATCAGCCTCATTCTCTGCTCAAAATGAAGTACCCGCTAGAAATACCGTTGGCGATCACAAAATCGGAACGGAAGATCTGGGTAAAGTGATTCAATTGTCGGTGAAACCGATCAATGGGATCGGGGTAGAAGGTACACCTAAGGCTGTAGACAGTGCTATGACCTCAGCTGAGGGGAATGACATCACTCAGTTAAATCCTGATGGCCAAGTCTTTGATCCAACACTGGTAGAGGTTGACGTTAACAACGCTAAATTTGGGATAGCAGAGGGATTTCCTCGAACGGGGTTTAAACAGGCTAAATTTACGCTAAACAGTAAAGGAACTGGTTTACCTTCTACCACGTATCATAATTACTATACATGGACGGATAATGCATCTTGGGTAGAGGTGGTTGATGGGGTTGTTACTTTTACCGGTGAACCGGCTACAGGCAATGGCTTAGTCACTATCACTGCAACACCGATTGCAGGTGGTGTGAACCCTGTTCAAACTTACACATTAACGATTGAAGAGTGGTTTGTGAATAGTGGTAATCAAAGTTATGTCGGCGATATTGATTATTTAACGGCATGTTCCGATATGGGGTTGTCGGCAGAGTACACAGGGTTTAGCTATAATCAGTTTACTGATCGTACGCCGTCGAACATGACAGGTGCCGCACGTAAGGCTAATGCACCGTTGTGGAATGAGTGGGGACGTCTATCAAATGCTGCTTATCCTGAATCTAATTGGTTTGCTAACCCTTATCGAGCACTTGAACAACCGGATAGTTCTTCTCGTTATACTGTTCAATCGACGGATGGTTCAATGAGTTCGGTAATACTTTCGGTTTCTGGTTATGTTGCTTGCGTAAAATCAGTATAACAGAGATATTTGATAAACCTTATCTGTAGTCGATGTAATGCCGATCAGTTAAAGGCCACTTGAACGATCTACTCACAATAAAAAAACCGTAATTCAGCGATGCGATTACGGTTTTTTTATGTTTTTCTTTGAGTTGAATATTTAGCATTTTGTTAAAAACGGGCCCTGTACATGAAAATGTGCAGGGCTTTTCGTTATCTGCGGCAGTGATATTAATGGCCGCTAATCACTCAACACCAACCCCGCCACCTTTTTCCAGTAGCCGTTACAGTCGTGCTCGGCTTCTAGATGCAGTGGTTGTTGCCCTTGTTCATTAGCGCGAAAACGGCGCAGCATATCAAGCGTCTCTAACCCCAGAGGGGAGAGGCGGACAATATCCACCAGCCCCTGCATAGCATTAAGCTCATTGCCAAGGTTGTAACAGTAACCGCTCTGGGTTTGTATCCCGTTTAATGTAAAGACTTTTTGCTCTTCTTGTGAGTAGAGCGCGCGGCCATTCGGGTATTTGATACAGCAGGTGGCGCACTCATCTTTTGGCAGGTCTTCGGCACGCGCGGTAAAGCAGCGAGCAGAGTACGCCAGCGGCAGGTAGCCGTAACTGAATACTTCCACTTCAAACTTATCTTGCAGCCCGATATCACGGCACTGTTCGAGCAGGTTTTGCAGCCAATCACGTGAAAGCTCAACCGGCATACACCAGCGGTTCATGCCTTGGCGGTGCAAAATTTTCAGGGTATGTGCGTTGTAGCAGTTCAATGCTGGGCCGGCGACAAAGGGCAGTTTTTTTTCGGCTGCCAAGGTCACACCGGCCAGATCATTGGCCTCGATTAAAAACTCGCCGTTATCTATCAGGCGGCGCATCTGGGTGATTTCAGAGGGCGCTTCGAGCAGTGCCATGGTTGAGAGCACCACCTGTTTGCCGCTGCTGGCTAACTCCCGTGCCAGTGCAAACCAGTCTTGCACCTTCAGCTCACGCCGCTTGCTGCAGACGGTTTCACCAAGGTAAACAATGTCGGCATCGGCGTGTTGGGCGGCAGTGTAAAAGGCTTCCATTTGTGCTTTTGGCCAGAAGTAGAGTACCGGCCCTAATGCATATTTCATGTGTGGAACTCCTTTTATTGCCATTTGCGGTGATACGCACCGAGGGTGGTCTGGCGGCCTTCGGATACCGCATCAAGTGCCTGCATCCACTGCGGTTGGGCGGTGAAGTTTTGCGGATCGGCTTGATAGGCATCAATGGCTTGTCGCCACACTTTGGTGATTTGGCTGACATAGGCTGGGCTGCGCTGGCGGCCCTCAATTTTGACTGAGGCGATACCGGCAGCAAACAGCTCAGGCAATAGGCTGAGAGTGTTGAGGCTAGTGGGCTCTTCTAACGCATGGTAGAGCGCACTTTTTTCCTGATGGGTGTTATCACAGCGGTAGCGCCCTTTGCAGAGGGTCGGGTAGCCGGCATGTTCGTTGTCGGCGTAGCTGTCTATCAACACATCATTTAAACGGCACTCTAGCCCTTTAGGGGTTTGCTGCCAGCGCACAAAACGAGCGGGTGAGCATGCACCAACGGTGTTGGGCGACTCACCGGTCAGGTATGAAGAGAGATAGCAGCGCCCTTCGGCCATAATGCACAGGCTGCCAAAGGCGAACACTTCCAATGGTACACTGCTGTTGCGTGCTAACTGTTTAACCTGATGGATAGAGAGTACACGCGGCAGTACAATGCGTGAAACGGCAAAATTTTGCTCATAAAAGCGAATCGCTTCACTGTTGGTGGCCGAGGCTTGCACTGAAACGTGCCGCTCAATGTGTGGATAGCGCTCGGCCGCATATTCTAACATGGCGATATCAGCCAAAATCAGGGCATCGGCCCCCAGTTGCGCGGCGGTATCTACCGCGCGCTGC
Organism: Plesiomonas sp.; assembly: GCF_051650925.1. Lineage (NCBI taxonomy): Bacteria > Pseudomonadati > Pseudomonadota > Gammaproteobacteria > Enterobacterales > Enterobacteriaceae > Plesiomonas > Plesiomonas sp. The sequence goes on along the minus strand of NZ_JBOFRH010000367.1, from coordinate 4,248 downwards.
CAGCGGACAAACCCGTCGGGGTGGGCAAAGGTGTTGATCGCCACATGCAGTTTACGCTGATGGCGGCGGATATAACTGACCGCCTCTTCGAGTTTTTTTTCGGTGAAGTTTAGCCCGGCAAAATGGCGGGCGTTGGTGTCATCCTTGAAGCCGATATAAACCGCATCTGCGCCATTATCGACCGCCGCTTTCAGTGCGGGAAGGTTACCGGCGGGGCAAAGCAATTCCATGTGAAAGACGTCCTGTTGACGAAAAAAACAAAGTCCTGATCCTAAAGGCTTTATCTTCGCACAATATTGATATTCAACAGTAACTCAGAGGGTTTACTGAAAATAATTAGGGTTAAAACCTTAATTAAATGCCGTTGATACCCAAGTTATCGCCAAAACACGGCATGCCTGACTGTGTGCTGAATGTTGGCGATAACATAACACTTTCAGCCGATTAGCAGGCTGAGAGCAGGGTTAATGTGGGTTGCAGCAGTTGTTCGATTTGCGCCTCTGGCATCGGTTTGAAAAAGTGGTAACCCTGAATACCGTCACAGTTTAATCCGGCAATCAATGTGGCCTCTTCGTGGGTCTCTACCCCTTCCATAATGACGTGCATGTTGAGTGATTTTCCCAGATTAATAATGCTCTCAACAATCGCCAGTTGTTTGGGGTTGTGCAAAATATCGTGGATAAAACCGCGGTCAATTTTCAGCTCATCAAAGGGGAAGTTTGCCAGATAAGAGAGTGAGGAGTAACCGGTGCCAAAATCATCAATGGAGAGGACAAAACCGTGCTGTCGGAAATCATTGAGCAGTTTGGCCGCGTGCTCTTGATCGGTCATCACCGCGTTTTCGGTGATCTCAAGGATTATACGCTGCGGCGGGATCTGGTAGCGCTGTTGCAGTGTCAGCACTTCGTTAAACAGCCCCGGATTAGCAAACTGCCGCGGTGATAGGTTAATGGAAACCAGACCGGGGTTTAACCCCTGTGCCAGCCAGCGCTGTAGTGTGGCAAACACTTTTTCCATCACCACTCGACCAAGCCAGTCGATCAAGCCGCCTTTTTCGGCCACGGGAATAAAGCGGGCAGGGCTGATAAAGCCCTCGCTGTGGTGTTTCCAGCGCACTAGCGCTTCCATGCCAATGATCCGAAAATCGCGGGTATTCACTTTCGGCTGGAAATAGATATCTAGTTCATTACGGGTTAATGCTTTTTGCAGCTCAACTTCTAGCCATAAGCGCAGGCGTGCTTCACGGTTCATTTGTGGCTGGTAACTGGCCAGCCGGTTGCGGCCTTGGGCTTTGGCATCATACATGGCGGTATCGGCATGTTGCAGCAGGTGGTGCGCTTCACTGCCATCGGCCGGAAAGCTGACACAGCCGATAGAGCACGAGAGCTGTTTACGCATCTGTTGCAGCTCCAGCGGGTGCTGAATGGCGCGGATCAGGCTGCTACCGTACTGTTTGGCCGACTCTTTGGCGGTGTTGGGTAAGATAATGCCGAACTCATCGCCGCCAAAATAGCCGAGTACGGCATTTTCAGGTAACTGGCTGCGCAGGCGTCCGGCTATTTCGATCAGCACTTTATCGCCGATATGATGGCCGAGCGAGTCATTAATATTTTTAAAGTTATCCAGATCTAAATAGAGCATTGAGAGTGGCGTATTGTGGCGGATCAGGTTTTGTAACTGGCGCAGGGTACTGTGGCGGTTGAGTAAACCGGTGAGCGGATCGCGCTGTTGCTGCTCATCTTTCACCCGAGTTTCGGTGCGCAGCATCACCAGTTGGGCGGGGTTACCCATCTGCATAATGTTGGCCGCCTGTAAGCTTAAGCGTCTGCGCGGGCCGATGCGCGGGGCACTGTTCAGCGCCAGTGTTTGACAATGCTGGAAACTGGTGTGTAAATTTTCGGGAATATTGCCAGAGTGTGGATCGCGCAAAAAATCGTGCAGCGGGTGTGAAAGCAGTGCGGCGGCATTGGCAACCCCCAGCATGGTGGCGGCAGATTCGTTGGCTGAGACGACAATGCCCTCTTCGAGGATACAGATGCCATCATCAAGCATTGCCGTTAAATGGTGGCAGTAGCGCTGCGTCTCTTGCAGGGTATCAAGCAGGCGGTGACGCTCGGTGATATCACTGGCCTGTAGCAAATATCCCTGTATCTGTTTATCGGCATTCATGGCGGGGGTGATGCAAAAATGGTAACTACAAGGGGAGTTATTGTCCGATGACATCACTTCGCCATACACAGTTTCACCTTTCCCTGCGCGGATAAAGTAAGGCGACAGATACTGATACAGGGCCGGAGAGATGGTGTGCTCTAGCGGCTGTGAGACAAGTGAAGAGGCTTCTTTCCCTAATGCAGTACAAAACTGATTGTTCACCATGTGAATATTCAGTTGTAAATCGAAAACAGCAAACATAAATGAACTGTGCTGTGTCAGCATAGTGATGTGAGCTGTCAACGTTGAAAGCGGCATGCAGATATCCCCAATCGCCGAAATGGCGGCAATGTTAAGTGTTACGCGCTGAAAAAGAGGTGTTACACCGATTTTTTTATCGTTCTTATTACTTATTGTCAGTTGGTTAGCGGCCTGCTGCGGAATAAATTAATATGTGATTTGCCGATAAGGAAGATTCTAATTGTCATATTCGTGACATGGTGCGAAATTTCAATTTTATTGATGCAGGCCGCTATGCGAAGAGATTGTCTGCGATAAAATCGGAAACAGGCTTTAGCGGTAATTTTTTATCGGGGAATTGCCGCGAATAGAGGCGATAATGCAAATGTTGAGGTTAACTGTCTCGAAACAAACCACAGAGAGGTCAAGGTGCTGACGCAATTACCTGCACGCTTAGTCAATGATGCGCCCCGTTTTTTACGGATGCCGTTACAGTGGGTGCCATTTGGGGTGCAAAAGCATGCCCTTGAACAGCTGCTTGGTTGGATGTTTAATCAGGCAATGGAAGATGGCGAACTGGAGTTTTTACAGTCGCGCTGGTTAAAAGTGGAAGTAGAAGATCTGAATTTGATCTGGTTTATCAGTGTGCAGGGGGATCGCTTAGTGGTCGCTCCACATGCTGAGGCTGATGTCACTTTTCGTGGTAAAACCAATGATTTGATCTTAATTGCCGCCCGTTGTGAAGATCCAGACACCCTATTTTTCCAGCGCCGCTTGGTGATCGAGGGTGATACTGAACTGGGGCTGTATGTGAAAAATCTGCTGGATGCGATGGATATGACACTGATGCCAAAACCGTTGCAGATGGCGCTACAGCATCTGGCGCAGTTTATTCAGCGCGGAATGGCTCAGGCGGCATCAGCAAAAGAGACTGCCACGGCACAGGTGATAACATCATGTTGATTCGCGTTGAAATACCGGTTGATGCGCCACAAATTACGGCGCTGTTATCCCGCACCTTTCCCAGTACGGCTGAGGCTGATTTAGTCAATCAACTGCGTGAAAATGGGCAGTTAACCCTTTCGCTGGTGGCGGTAGATGAGTGTGGGCAGTGTATTGGTTATATCGCGTTTAGCCGCTTGCTGCTAAATGGCGATGATTATCACTGGGTTGCGTTGGCACCGGTGGTTGTAGATGCGGCTTATCAACGTCAGGGCATTGGTCAGGCGCTGATTAAAGAGGGGTTAAACAGCCTTAATGAGTTCGGGTATGAGGCGGTTGTGGTGCTCGGTGATCCGGCGTATTACCACCGTTTTGGTTTTAGCCCGATCAGTGCCGAACAACTGCCTTGCCCATGGGCTGAATATCAACACGCATTTCAGCGGCTCAAACTTGACAGTTTTAATCAGCCTGATGACCTGATTATCACCCAAGTGACCTATGCCGAGCCGTTTAATCAGCTGTAATTTTAATACTTTGCACAACGTTTACATATCTTGACATAAATCTTGGGCGACACACGGTAAACTGTCGCCTGAGTTTATTTATGGATCGAGATACCCAAAACATGACTGCAATAACAGGTGTTACCCGCAATCTTACTCGTTTTAGTGTCGCCATTATGTTTGGCCTGTTAAGCCATACGGCAGGTGCCAGTGCGCCGGAAACAGGCAATGGGGCGGCAAAGGCGGTGGTAGTAAGTGTTGAACCTGTTACTGAGCGGGTGTTGAGCCGCCAGTTGCCGCTGATTGGCAACCTGATTGCGCGTCAGGGTATCCGTCTTCAATCACAGGTAGAAGCGACTCTCACCGGCATTAACATGCAGCCGAGCGGGCAGGTGAAGCAGGGGCAATGGCT
>NZ_JBOFRH010000366.1:0-2068 GCF_051650925.1 Plesiomonas sp. | reverse complement strand
GGTGACCAGCCACACTGATAGAATAAATTCTCTTTATTCACGCTAAAGTGTGTATTTTGATCGACCAGCACCAAATCAGCCCAGTAGCCCTCACGCAGATAGCCTCTGTCTTGCAGTTGGAAGCGTTCAGCCACCGCATGGCTGGTTTTTTGTACTAACATTTCAAGGCTTAATGCACCTTGTTTGTGCAGATCAAACAGTGCTAGCAGAGGGTGTTGAACCAACGGCAGGCCTGATGGCGCATTAAAATAGGTGTTCTGCTTTTCATCCCATGTATGAGGGGCGTGATCGGTGGCGATAATGTCAATAACTCCCCGACGCACTGCATCTTGCAAGGCTAGCTGATCTTCACGTGCTTTGACTGCCGGATTACATTTCAGCAAATGGCCTAACCGATCGTAGTCTTGCTCATTAAAAAAGAGGTGGTGTACACAAGCTTCAGCAGTAATTTGCTTATTACGCAGCGCTTCTAGCGTTGGTGCCGCTTCAAAAAGTGCTAGCTCTTCTTTAGTCGTGATGTGTAAAACATGCAGGCGAGTACCGTGTTTTTTCGCCAGTTCTACGGCTAAAGTCGACGATTTTAAACAAGCCTCAGTAGAGCGAATTCGGCCATGTTCACGGGCGGGAACATCATCACCATAACGTGCGCGATACTCATCTTCCAGCAGTTTGATGGTTGGCGTATCTTCACAGTGGGTGGCGATGAGCACGGGGCTTTCAGCAAAAATAGCGGCCAGTGTATCGGCGTTATCGACCAACATGTTACCGGTGGATGCACCCATAAAGATTTTCACACCACAGGCTTGCTCTGGTGCAAGGCGGCGAATTTCATCAAGGTTATCGTTGGTAGCCCCAAGGTAGAAGCTGAAGTTGGCAACAGAAGAGAGGGCTGCTCGTGAATATTTGTCTTCGAGCGCTTGCAGGTTGGTGGTTTGTGGGTTGACGTTTGGCATCTCCATATAACTGGTGACACCACCTGCAACTGCAGCTCGTGATTCGCTGGCAATGGTTCCTTTCAGAGGAAAACCGGGTTCACGAAAATGCACCTGATCATCAATCATGCCGGGAATCAGGAGTTTGCCCGCTGCATCAATAACCTCTGCTCCGTTTGGAGCACTAATGTTACTGCTAATGTGGCTTATTCTGCCATGCTCAACCAGCATATCTCCTTGTGTCTGGCGGCCCTCATTGACCATAGTTGCATTTTTTATCAATAACTTAGTCATCACTTCATCCTTCCAGCGTGGGTGATTCACTATACTGGAAATATTTCGGAACTGGAATTGGCTGAAAGCGAATTCCCTTGTGACAATTCGTTTATTTTACTGTGATATGCAGCGCATGCATAAGCATGCGTATCTCGGCAGGAGAGTACCTTTGTTCTGGGTAGATATTGCCATGCGCATACATGTCTATGCATGCACATGGCAAGATAACATCACAATGTAAACTGTTTAACCAGACGCTCTTGTGAGGTTGCTAGTGTGTCAAGTTGCGCACTGTTTTCGGCAATTTTTTCAATACTGTGGAAGTTCTGATCCGCTAAACGCGATATCTCTTCTAAATTGCGGGCAATATCTGTTGATGTCGCCTCTTGCTCAGTGGCGGCATTGGCTATCTGTGCGTTCATATCGCTGATTTGGCCAAGCCCATCAAGGATAATTTTCATTGCATCACCGGTTTGGCTAGTTTGGTTAACACTCAATGACATGTCATTGAGGCAGTTATCCATATTGCTCAGTGCGGTGTGTGTGCTGTTTTGTAATTCAGCGATCATTTTCTCGATTTGCCCGGTTGAGTCGGTCGTGCGCTTGGCCAGCACGCGCACTTCATCGGCGACCACGGCAAAACCACGGCCCATATCACCGGCTCGGGCCGCTTCAATGGCTGCATTGAGTGCCAGTAAGTTAGTCTGATCGGCAATACTGCGAATAACATCTAAAATTGAGCCGATTCGCTCACTCATCTGGGCAACGGTTTTGACTTCAGATGAGGTATTGGTCAGGCGCGAGGAGAGCTGCTGGCTGGTAGCGATATTATCCTGCACTAAACGATCACTTTGTGTCAC
>NZ_JBOFRH010000365.1:0-7651 GCF_051650925.1 Plesiomonas sp. | reverse complement strand
TTGCTGCTCAAGACGCCGGTTTTCGTGATGAAGAGGGCATGAAGATCATCCCGCTGCCGCCGGTAGAAGAAGATGTCGCGCCGATTTTCTACACCATCCCACTGCAGCTGCTCTCTTATCACGTGGCCGTGAACAAGGGGACCGATGTGGATCAGCCGCGTAACTTGGCGAAGTCGGTGACGGTGGAGTAAGAATATAGCGTAGCTATCTTTCTACACTGATACGGTTAATTTAATTCTAAAAATCCCCATACTCTAATTAGAGGTGGGGATTTTTATTTGTGTCACCCTGTTTGTTTTAATTGTGTGACTAGATTGTGTGATCTTGGTTGTTAGTTCTGCGGTGAAAGTGTCGTTTCTAAAATAGGAGAGATGAATCGGACGGAAATAAGACAAGATGATAAATGGTGGCTTTAATAATTGGCGTAATGTCTGGGAGAGTAAAACTCTCAGCGATAGCCACTCGTTGTTATCGGCATTAATTCAGGCTAATGGTTTTGATACTGGTTGTGGCGATTACTCGGAGTCGCAATGGCTACATATGGCCGAAGATTTAGTGGCTCGTGCTCAGCTTGACTCTGCATCGTCTGTTTTAGAGTTTGGTTGTGGTAGTGGTGCATTGTTATTGGCTTTACAGCAGCTCAGTGGCTGTGCGATAGCGGGAAGTGATTACAGCTCGGCATTAGTGGATATTGCGCGCACGCATCTGTCGGGAGTGTTTGTTGCTGGTGAGGCTCGTGACAGGTTATTTCCAGCGAATCAATATGATATGGTTTTATCCCATTCGGTTTTTCAGTATTTCCCGTCGATGCAATATGCCGAACAGGTGATCGACGCGATGTTGACCTGTCTAAAATCCGGAGGAACCCTGTTTTTGCTGGATTTGAACGATCAAAGAAAAGAGTCGGATTATCATGCTGAACGGATGTCGGGTTATAAAACTCCGCATGAATATCAGCAGCGTTATCAACATCACCCGCATCAGTTTTATCAGCAAGGCTTGATTACGGAGATGCTGACTGCCCGAGGGTGCCATTCGGTGACTATTTTCCCGCATGCAGTGCGCGAATATAAAAACTCATCATTTCGCTTCAATGTAATGGCGACGCTATCTTAAGCGGTGAGGTATTGATGTCCGCGGTGACTTGAGATGGTGCACTCATCGTGATACATCGAGGCTGTTGCAGGCGAACCAACAGTCTATAAATGGCGCGTGCACTTAATGCCGTGAGGAGTAATACACTTCCCATGGCGGAGGCGGCGGCTAAATCTCCGGCATCATCCATATTCAATACCGCAATTGACGCTAACATCGTGTTAGGGCCATAAAGGAAGATCACGGCGGAAACCGTGGTTAATGCGTTGGTAAACAAGTAGAAAAACGAGTCAACTAGCGTTGATTGGCTGAGCGGTACGATCACCTTGTAAAAAGTGATACCGCGATTGACGCCAGACACGGTGCCTGCAGCTTCGTAGCGTGGGTTGATTTGCAGTAGAGTGGTACTGCTGGATAAAAACGGCACGGAAAAAAGATGGATCACGGTATTGATAACCAATATCAGCATGCCGTTGGTCCATGCCGAGACACTGCTAAATGTTAGTAGATAAGCTAAGCCAAGCACGGTGCCAGGCACACTCAGTGGTAGTAGGCTTAATAGGCGCAATCCCGTTTTGAGTGGTGGCCAAATCGCAGCGCGCTGTGCCAGATAGGCCACGATAAAGCAAAAGAGACTACCGCAAAGAGCAACACTGAAAGCAAATTGTAGCGAGTTAAGATACGACTGCCAGCTATAGCCTAAGGCGGCGAAGCGATAGTTGTCTAAGGTTAACGTAAAATCATAGGGCCAATAGTTAATGAATGAGCCCCAAACTACCACGCCAATCACACTAACAATGACCAGTGTCGGCAGCCAGCACAGCAAGGTAAATAGGCTATCGCGCAGCAACGATTTTCCCGGTAGGGCTGAATCAAAAACGCCAGAGAGACGTGCTTGTTTTTTCCGCGCCCAGTTGTCGACGATGAAGGCCAGTAACATAGGAAGCAGCAGCAATAAACTCAGCGCAGCACCCATGGGGAAATTGTGTAGCCCGATGATTTGTTGATAAATTTCGGTCGCCAGCAGGTTGTATTGGCCCGCCAGGACTTTAGCAATCCCGAAGTCGGTCATCGTTAGCGTGAATACAACAAAACAGGCACTGATGATCCCATACAAGCTGTTAGGCAGGGTGATGGTAAAAAATTGACGTCCGTTACCAGCGCCGAGCATTTCTGCGGCTTGATACAGCCGAGGATCAATGGCTCGCAGAGTGGTGCACAGCAGTAATACCGCGTGAGGAAGGGTAAATAAGACCCCACCCAGCGTTACGCCGAGTGGCCCATAAAGCGGAATATCGATGTAGTCACTGAATACACCCTGACCACCAAACAGGTACATTAATCCTAAGCACGGCAAAATCGATGGGACACACAGCGGTAGCTGTAAACTTAATTGCAGCAAAGTGCGACCAGCGAGACGCGTTTTCGTTAGCCCATAGGCAATCAAGTACGCAAGGGTGACGCTGAGTAGCGTGACCAATGCACTGATCGCTAAGGAGTGTTCTAGTGCCGATACTAGGCCGGGAGTATGCAGTAGCTGCAGCAGGTTGGTGATGCCATTAAATTGCCCGTTACTGTCTTGTAGACTGTAACGCAGTAACGTCACGATCGGCAGTAAAATACCACCCGCGAGTACCAATAGACACCCGAATGCCGCCAATGCAGTGAGGTGGTGGCGAGCGGTAACCGATAAACGAGAGCGTGAGGTTATAGCTGGCATCGCTTGTCCTGCGGTAGGCTGACTGCTACCAGCGAATGTTGCAGCAGTGGGCGCGCTTGCTCGGGGGGCAGATCTGCAAATATTCGTGTTTTTTGATCGCTCATTAATAAGCACAAACGATAAAACGGCCCAATCAATTGCGCACATTCCAGACGCATCACTTGCGTATCGGGCTGACGTAGTGTGAGCTCATCTGCGGGATGTACCGCGATTTGCTCATAACGGATCCCCCATGTGCCTTCATTGCTTGCGGCGGATGGCTCAATAATATTCATGTTGCCGATGAATTCAGCCACGAACCGATTTTTTGGGTGGAAATACAGCGCTTCTGGCGTACCGATTTGTTCGATCATCCCTTGATTCATGACCACGATGCGGTCGGCCAGAGCCATAGCCTCTTCTTGGTCATGGGTCACCATGATCACGGTGAGGCCGAGTTGAGTTTGTAGCCGCTTTAACTCACAACGCAGGGTTAAACGTACGCGCGCATCCAGAGCGGATAAGGGTTCATCTAACAAGAGTAGCGGGGGATGATTGGCTAGCGCACGTGCTAGTGCTACCCGTTGTTGTTGGCCACCAGACAGTTGTTGTGGGTAATGCTGGGCGGTATGGGACAAACCAATGAGCGATAACAATTCATCTGCGCGCGCTTGGCGACGCGTGCGAGGCCACTGTCGGCCGCGTAGGCCGTAGGTGATGTTGTCGCTTACTTTCAGATTAGGAAATAGTGCGTAGTTTTGAAATACCATGCCAAAACCGCGCTGACTCGCGGGCAGATGGCTAATGTCATGGCCTTGGAAAAACTGCTGACCTTGATCTGCCGGCTGTAAGCCGGCAATGATATTCAGTAAGGTGGTTTTTCCGCAGCCGGAAGGCCCAAGAAAACAGACAAACTCACCTTGTTTGACCGTCAGCGATACGCCGTGTAGAGCGCGGAAGCTGCCGTATTCTTTGACGATATGCTGCAATGCCAAAAACTCAGACATAGTATGCTTACCGTTGCTCGTAGTGTTGGCGCCAAGTCGCCAAAATCGCATCCCGTTGTTCGGCGGCCCACGGCAAATTGTTTGGGATCATCGCCTTATAAATAGCTTTACCTTCTTCGGTCATGAAGGCTTGGCGAGCGGTTATGCCTGAGAAATCGGCCCCAATTTTGGCGACATCTTCAGAGGCGAGCCAATCGAGCAGTGTCTGCGCGGCTTTTTGGTGCGCAGTGCCACGGATAATGCCACCCGCCTCCATTTCCCAGCCGGTTCCCTCACTGAAGGTCACGAGTTCGATTGGTGCGCGACGCTTGAGCAGCTTCTGGGCAAACGCCGAGGAGGAAAGGCCTATGGCCACTTCCCCTTGTGCGGCTAAGCTACAAGGTTTGCTACCAGAGTGAACGTACATTTTTACGTTTTTATTCAGCGCATCGTTGTATTGCCATGCCTTTTCTTCACCCCACATCTGGATCCACGCCGATAAATTCATAAAACCGGAGCCGGAGGAGAGGGGATTGGGCGCCGCAATTTGATCGTGGTAAATCGGGTTGGTTAAATCCTGCCAAGTTTTTGGATAGGGCAGGTTATATTTTTTCATTAACCGCGTGTTGATACACAGCGACGTGGCCCATGCGTTCATGCCAATCCATTGTGGCGGGGTATCTTGATCGCGCATGCTTGGCAATAGCTGAGCGAAGCCTGCCGGTTGGTAAGGTTGTAGCAGGTTTTGCTGCTTCAATAGCATCAAACTGGTGGCGGCTACACCAATTACGGCATCTGCCTTGGGCGCGTCCTTTTCCGCCAGTAATTTGGCTGTGATCACCCCGGTTGAGTCACGTACCCAATTGATTTTTATATCTGGGTGACGCTGCTCAAATTGTGTTTTATAGGTATCCAGCAATTCATTTTCAATTGCGGTGTATACCAGTAACGTGGTCGGTTGTGCGGCGTGTACGGCGCTGGTGTATGTTGCACAGCACAGCATCCAAGCCAGTAATCTGCAAAGTTTGTTCATTTAATCCAGCTTAAATTCATTTTTAATCGCGGTGATCAGCATATGGGCGATCTTATCGGATGGCCCTTTTTTACCGCTGAGATTCATGGAAACCAGACTGTCTAAAACGCGTTCGCGCAAATCGGAGCTACTGATCCCGTCAGTTCGTGGAAATATGACCAACTTATGCTCAGGAATGTGATTGGCGTTATCGCAACCATGTACCAGATAATCGATGTTATGCTCGATTAAAAAATCGTGATCGATGAGCCAGTTACAAGGAATAACTTCATCCACGTAGCGGATGCTTTCCAAGATCTCCTTACGCTCGGCGTAATTGAGCTCGGCGGTATAGCCTTTTTTGGTTTGAATTTCGTCATCGGTAGTGAGGGCGACAATGACGCGCCCCAATTCGCTGGCTTTTTTCAGCAGCCGAATATGTCCGTGATGGATTAAGGTGGCTGACATATCCACCAGAATTCTCTTTTCCATAGACTCCACTACTTGTTAATAAATGGCATGGTATTGCGGATAATCTGGTTCAGCATCTGAGTTGCCACGGTTTGTTGCTCTTCTTCGCTATCAGCATTTTCGTGCTGGCAGAACAGTTGCGTTTCAATTTGACCCAGATCGATCATTCCGTCATTGGATGTTTTTCCCTGCGAAGTTAAGCAATATTTATGCCTTTCATCGATGATGCACGCATAGTAAGGGGCATCCGGGAACAGACTTTCGGTAAAAATTTGTGAGCGCGCGCTGGAGCCGCCCAGTGTTTGTGGCAAGTTGGCATCATTGTGTAGTGGATCGGGAATTCCGGCACAGTGCAGAACGCTACGGAACAGATCAAAATGCTGTACCAACTCCTGGCTGTGTATGGCTGGAATATTGCGGCCAGTCATATAAAGTGGCACTTTGGTGCGCTCTTCATCCATAAAGAAATCTGATTCGATCAGGTAGGACTGACCATGATCGGACACCAGTGACACGATAATATCGTTCTGCTCATAGTGGCTGCGGATATAGTCGAACAGCACTTTCAGTTGGCGGTCAACATAGGCCACTTGCTCTCGATATTGGAACACTTTGGCAGCGCTGCGCTTTTTGCGTACGCTAGTCTCACCGGTTTTTTCACTCACACGGTGAGCTAATGGGGTTTTTGCTTGATGACTGATGCTGGTAGTAAACTCATCGGCAATGTCATGCAGATCCGGTAGACAGATCCACATCCAGTTATTCTTTTCACCAAAGGTATCTAAATGCTCGAGCGTCTCTTGAATGACGTGTCGGCTATCCATGGCCAACATAGCGGGCTGATACAAGAAGCGATCCATGCCTTTGCCATAACCCGTGACCGGCGTACTGCGCCAATCTCCCGAAATTTGGCTACAGAAGTAACCCGCTTGCTGGAACACCTCGGTATAGGTTGGCGTGCGTAACAGTGTTTGGCTGTCTTTGGCGGGATGGAACATGCGGTGGTTATAGGTATACAAACCGCTAAAAATGCTGGCGAGAGAAACATATGTCCATTCACCACTGCTGTAGCAGTTTTCAAACTGGGTTCCTTCGGCAAAGAAGGCTGCCGTGTTTGGCATTAAAGCGGACAATCCGCCCTCTTGTTCGATGAATTTTTGTGACAACCCATCAACAAAAATAGTTAACACCAGAGCTGGGCCAGCAGATTCACGCCGTAAAGTGATTGGATCGCCAATCATAACCGGATGCTGAGCGCTGAGGCTGAGATTATCACCGGCATTGAACGGCAAATAATGAAAGCGTTTTTCTGGCAGCGTATGCAGCAAGTAGTGCTCATCATTCACAGTAATATTGATGGGCTGTTGCGCATGAGTCGGCATGATTGGTAACAGGCATTTTTCATCGGCCTGATATTGATACTGGGTATGCGCTTGACCTGGCAATAATTCACAGCCCACCAGCATACGCTGTTGCTCACCGGATAAACTTAAGATCCCGGAGTTTGTGCGCTCTTCTCGGCTGCGGTCATACATACCGACGGCGTACTCTTTGTTATTGATAGAGATACCTTGTCCAAACACACATTGGCCGGTGACATCCAGTGGGAATACGCGTTGGTAGCCATTAAGTTCGCCGAGAGTGCGCATTTTGATCTGTTGGCGCTGTTCTTCAGGCAACAAGTCATCCAGATGACTGATGAGTTTTAGCGCGGCCTCTTGATCATGGGCGTGTAACGCCAGCCGATAGGCTTCGGTCGTGTCTCCGACGGCCGCATAGTAAGCGGCGAGCAGCGAACTAATTTCAGTGTTGAGCTCAAAACGCTGATTAATTTCGCGTATAAATGCGGGATCTAGGTTGGCGAGCTGCTCGGTTTTTTGGGCGAATTTTAGTTTTAGTAGCGCGCCATTGAGATCGAGAGGGCCGAGTGCTTCGAGCTGTTGAAGGGCCTCTTGCGCTTGGGCCATTTTATTGGTGAGCAAAAACAGCCGACCTTTTTTGGCCAGCGCACTGGAGGTTTGTAACGTGCTGATCATGATGTTATCCGTTATTTACTGAGGTAATCCGCAGACGTAGCCTGCGGATTACGCGGGCGTTACCCCAAATTCCCTACCACTGACACATTCTTGTCATCAGGAATTTCATTAAACGAAAGTACGCTCAGACCCGGGGCGCAGACGCGGGCGTAGCGTGACAGTAATGGGCGCAGCTGTGGCATAACCATCAGCAGTGGTGCGTGCCCAGCCATACGCATGTTGTCGACCACTTGTGGCAGGCTGTACTGCAGTTTTTCAATCACGCCCGGTTCGAGAGCAAAGCCATCGAGTTGGACGTGGCCGGCTTGCTGCGCCTGGCTCAGGGCGCCGAGCAGGATATTTTCCAGTTCGG
>NZ_JBOFRH010000364.1:0-8356 GCF_051650925.1 Plesiomonas sp. | reverse complement strand
GCCGCTGCAGATGTGGCATTTGATCATCAGTGGTGTGGTGTATTGCAGTTAGGTTATGACCACCACAGCAGCACAAAGCTCAATGCTCTGCTTAATACATCAGACGGCACACCGTGGCCCACCGAGTTAGTTTGTGCTCACACCACTGAAAGTGCCAACCAGCGCGCGGGGGTTGAGGTCAACGTCTCTGCGGCAGAGTACCCACAGGGAGGCTGGTTGTATCCGGCTCAACTCACTGAAAATGTGCTTAACCACCTTGAGAAACGGGGCCTGACTGTACATTATCAGCACCCTATCACTGCGCTGGAACGTACTGATAATCACTGGTTGCTGTCCGGCGTATCAAAAACCTCAGACGCTGAGGAGACTCACAATTCATCTTATCGGCATGCGGTTGTTGTATTGGCTAATGGCCATCGCGTAACGCAGTATACGCAAAGTGAGCGCTTACCTTTATCATCGGTGCGCGGGCAAGTATCACACGTGCCGACGCATCCAGCACTTTCAGCGCTACGTACGGTATTGTGCTACGAAGGCTATTTAACACCAACTGATCTGACACCGATAACGGCTGGCGATAATACACACCACCACTGTTTAGGGGCGACTTACGGGCGCAGTGATACCGATACTGCGTTACGGGCTGCTGATCAGCAGGAGAATCTGGCTAAGTTGCAGCGCAGTTTACCCAATGCGACGTGGGCTAAACAGATACAAACCGGTGACAAAGCACGTGCTGCGATCCGCTGTGCGACCCGCGATCACTTCCCGATGATGGGGGCTGTGCCTGATTATGTTGCAACACTCAGTCAATACGCTGATTTACAACAGCAATTGCGCCAAAGCCCTGAGACTATCGCGCCAGCACCGTATCATCCGGATCTGTTTGTGCTTGCAGCACTCGGTTCACGCGGTTTAACCAGTGCACCCCTGCTGGCCGAGCTGCTGGCCGCGCAAATGAACGGTGAACCTCTGCCATTGGAAGAGGAGATTTTACAGGCGCTAAATCCGAACCGTTATTGGATACGCAAACTGTTAAAAGGCAAACCGATTGTCATGGGTGAACAACATACTGCAAAAGCGGATAGAAATTAAAAATAGCAATAAAGGCAGGAACAAAAACGGGCAATAAAATAAACAAGGCTGTTATGCCAGCAATAATCGGCATAACAGCACTAATTGAGATCTTCCCTGACCCAAAGGACGGGTATATAAGGCACAGCGGATAAGAGAAATTAAATGATGGGCATTAATTGAATAAGTAAAAATCACCGCTCATGCAGCAAAGTTTGCACTTTATTATCCGTTAATGACAGTCAATGGTATCAGGTTATATTACCACTCAATGCCATTTTCAAATAACGTTTATCAATACGGCATTAAGTGCAAAACCTTCACGAGATTTACTGCGCCTGCGTTACTGTGGGTGTGGCTACAGGGGCTTTATCCCTACTCAGTAAGCATTTGCTTCGCTCTTCTGGCTCGCGCTGTTTAATGATCTCGTGCGTTTCATCAACTGCCGGCAATTCAAACCCCATATCATCAAACGCATTAAACCCGACTAAACGATAACCGGCTAAATGCCCAGTAACCGGTACTCTGAACTCAATCTTCTGATTTGGCTCTATCACCGAGTAATCAATGGTGTAGGTTTTTTGCGGAGCACAGTTTTCGGTCAGTGCCAGCACCGTAACATAACCGGAAGTAATTGGTGCATCCCCTTTATTTTGGATTGTTCCACCAACAAAAAACTGCCCATTCGCACCCAGCCCCATATGAAACAATAAATGTGCTTGCCCTGCCGCATACACAGAGGCACTGCTTAACAAAGGAAGTAAGAGCAAAAACCGCCCTATCCTGAAAAAAGAACGCAGTGACATTATTGCTACTCTCCGCAACGCTATACCAAAAAGAAAAACGATATTGAACAAAGAAAAGAATTCACCTTTCCCAATACCGCTGTTTTATATCAATATCTTTTTAAGATTAAGCAGCGCGATGAGAGATAGCAAGGCGAAAAAATGAATATAGCCTTCCATTTTTTGCAACAACGGAAGTACACGTACAAAAACAAAAATGCCAGTCTGAAAAATCAGACCGGCATATATTTATTTTAATCACCCCCTTTATTTCAGGGGTTACTGCTATTTTTTACCAAAAATAGCCAGTGCAGTTACTGTATTCACTTTTGCACCGAGCGGTATGGCAGCCAAATCAACAAAGAAGTCAGGGTTGTGATTTGAGTACGGGAATGGCATGCCTTTGGCGCGTGCCGCAGCAAACAGATCCGGTGGCGCAACACCAATGAGCATGTAAGAGTACGGAACATCAAGCCCTTTGAACGCTTCTTGGAAATCTTCCGACCCCATTACGGCAGGGAACTGTTCAATCAACTTTCCTTTCCCCAACAGTTGTTCAAGCTCTGGATTGATTTTTTCAACCAGTGCCGCATTGTTCACAACCGGACCGGCATTGCCTTTCATGGTACGCGTCGGCATTTTATCTTCCGGAACGCCTGCTGAGATGGCGATACCCCGGTTGACTTCATCAATACGCTTAATCAGTTGCTCACGAATTTCTGGCGTAAACCAGCGCAGATTTAGTTTTAGCTCTGCGGTATTCGGAATGACGTTGTTATCACGGCCTGTCACAATAGAGCCAACTGACAGTACTGCAGCGGCTTGCGGGTCAATATTACGGCTAATAATGGTTTGATACGCCAGCACAGCCTGTGACGCCATAACAACCGGATCTATGGTCATTTGTGGGGTTGAACCGTGGCCACCTACGCCTTGGAACAAGATATCAAGCTGGTCAACACCCGCCATCCGCACGCCGGGAGCACTGGCTACCACACCCACGGGGCCTGGTGCGGTATGTGCACCAAATGCATAATCAGGTTTCGGGAAACCGCGCTCCCAAAGCTTATCTTGCACCATGGCCTGCGCACCGGTACCCAGCTCTTCTGCCGGTTGTGCGTAGACGACCAGTGTGCCTGACCACTCATTTTTCAGATCAACCAAAGCTTTTGCCGTGCCGAGCAACCATGTGGTGTGCGCATCGTGCCCACAGGCATGCATGGCATCAACTTCTGTACCATCCGCTAAACGCTGTTTCTGGGTTGCGGCATACGGCAGGCCGGTCTCTTCGCGTACGGCGTTTGCATCCATATCCGCGCGGTACCAGACCGTTGGGCCATTACCATTTTTAAAGACCCCGACTACACCGGTTTTACCAATGCCTTCTGTTACCTCAAAACCCAACGCTTTGAGCTCTTTACTGACAATGGCGGCAGTTCGCTGCTCTGTAAACGCAATTTCAGGGTGCTGGTGAATATCTTTAAAAATTCCCGTTAGGCGGGCGGTGTCTGCATCAACGGCACTGCTCACTTTTTTAATTAACGCAGAGGAGAGTACTGGCTGACGTGCGCCTGCGGGCGTTGTAGCCGCTGCAACTTCGGTTGTTGCCATGTTTTTACCCTGTGCAGACGGTGAATCGGCAGCCAATGCTAAAAATGAACTCATCAGCGCCGCCAATGGTACAAGCACCCGTGAATGTGATAAACGCATATTAACTCCTTTTTTATATACACTGCTTTAATACTACACGCTAAAACAGTGTTCAACAAAAAACTGCTTTTATTAACATTGGGCACAACTCAGGGCAGCTTTGCGGCAATGCTTTCAGTTTTCTTATTTCTGCAACCCATCAATTAATTTTTCACTTATCAATAAAAATTAATGGGAAAGGGAAAGGTAACTATATAAAAGGAATATATACCTAATAACTTAAACCAAAGGTAACTGAGCTGCTACTTTTAATAAAAAGAAGAAAAAAAGATTTTAATATACGGGATAAATAAAAACAGAGAATGAAAGTTTCACTCTGGTACTATTCACCAAAGAGATTATTTATTAAAGGAGTGATATATAACAAAAACCATTCATCAGCGATGCTATTTATTACAAGTGCTATTTTTGCAAAAAAAAAACATCAATCAACGGTAATCCGCTGCAATAAAAAACCAGAAGTATCCGTAAGATATTTCTGGCTCGAGTCAATAAAACCGATATGACGTTACGGTGGTTATGGCTGAATTTGCTGTAACAAACTACCCCATAAGCCACGAACTAACTCTTGATCCGGTGGCGATAGCTCACCGTTAGCAATGGCCGCATTAAGGCTGGCATCAACACAAGCCGCCAGTGCCACAAGGGTATTGTCACCGGCCAGATCTGCCTGTGCTGCTGCCAGTGTAATGTGCCCGCGTAAATAGCCGCCAGCAAATAACTCATCGTCAGTGGCCTGCTCAACCATGTTATCAATCAGGGCTAGTATCCGGCTTTCAAATTCAACTATCTCAACGCTCATGCCTGTTGTTCTCATACTGTATAGGGGGTTACGCGGCCAATTCCACGGTATGAGAGCATATTATCACTGTTTACCGGAACAGTAATTTATCTGTATCCCCATAATTTGTAGTACAAATATTGTCAACCAGTGATCGTTCCTCTTAGCCGACTCACTGCTTTAACCAAAAAAACATGAACCACATCACATATATTCTATTAGTCTTATGCTCATTTTTCAGTACACAGCTCATACATGAAAAACATAAATAAATAAGAATTACTAATGCGAAAAAAAGAGTATTTCATCGTAAAATAGCGCGGTAAGGGTTCGGTATGTTATCTATCGATTAGTAAAAACATATCGGTGAAGTGCTACATTGGTCTATTTTCATGCATGGCGACACTCTTTTATGCTGCTTACTATTTTATATCTAATCGGGATCACGGCAGAAGCGATGACCGGAGCTCTGGCTGCAGGCCGCCGCAAGATGGATCTGTTTGGGGTAATTATTATCGCCAGCGTTACTGCCATCGGCGGCGGATCTATCCGCGATATGCTGCTGGGGCACTTCCCGTTAGGCTGGGTCAAACACCCGCACTATATTGTTATTGTGGCGTGTGCCGCGATTTTAACGGTATGGATTTCACCGGTAATGAAGCATCTGCGTAAGGTGTTTTTGGTGCTCGATGCACTGGGTTTGATTGTCTTTTCGATTATCGGTGCGCAGGTTGCACTGGATATGAACCACGGGCCGATTATTGCGGTGATTGCTGCGGTGATTACCGGTGCATTCGGTGGGGTATTACGTGATTTACTCTGTAATCAGATCCCCTTGGTGTTTCAAAAAGAGTTGTATGCGGGGATCTCTTTTGCATCGGGCATTTTGTATATCGGCTTACCCTACTTTGGTTTAGATCAAAACAGCGTCACCCTGATCACCTTGGTTGCCGGATTTGCTGCACGTTTACTGGCCATGCATTTTTCACTCGGTTTGCCGGTATTTAATTACCAGCAGACAGAAGAGCATTAAATGACGGTATGAAAAACGTAATAGGTAAATACAGATAATCACGAATAAGAGAGAGCCAAAAATAAAAAGGCCGAAGATTGATTAATCTGGCCTTTTTATTGGTCAACATAATGAGAGATTGATCATTCACTCATTGATCAGCCGATGCGCTAACTAACTCATCAGCGAACTAAACCACAGTGAAAACTGCGCGCCATGGCTATCAAACAGCATTTTTCCGGTCATCAATACTGAAACGGTCACAATCATCGGGCGGATCAGCTTTTGCCCACGGGTCATCACCATACCGGCCCCTAAACGAGCGCCAATAAATTGCCCAGCCATCATCACCAGCCCGATACTCCACACCACCTTTCCACCCAGCGCAAAAAACAGTAACGAAGCGATATTTGATGTGCAATTAAGCACTTTTGTGTGTGCGGTGGCTTTAGCCAAATTAAACCCGAGCAACGTAACAAAGGCTACGGCAAAAAATGAGCCCGTTCCTGGGCCAAAAAAGCCATCGTAAAAGCCCACACCAAAACCTGCCGTTAAACCAAATGCGACATACGAAAGACGGCTATGCCGGTCAGTAGCCCCCAGTGTCGGGGTTAGCAAAAAATAGAGCCCTACCGCAACAATCAAAAAAGGTAACACCTGCCGCAGCATGGATGTATCAATAGTTTGCACCAGCAGCGTACCCAATACCGAGCCGATAAAGGTGCAACCAATCATAAACTTGATATCAGTTAATTTTACCGCCCCTTGTCGGATAAAATACCAACTGGCAGAAAATGAGCCCCCTGTTCCCTGTAATTTATTTGTCCCCAGAGCCATGGCCGGTGGCAACCCTGCCGCCAGCAGTGCCGGAACAGTAATTAACCCGCCACCACCGGCTATAGCATCAATAAAACCTGATAGCATGGCCGCCGCAAACAACAATGCGATAATTTCAACCGAAAACCCGAATTCCAACTGGCATCCTTACTTCTATTTCTGGGGCAAGATCGCCATTTTAGCGCGTAATGAAACCTCAACAAAGGAACTGGATCGCATGTTATATATCATTTATGACTATTTCTGAGGGCGACATAGGGCCGCTCATCGTCATAAATAAAACAGTTTGATTTATTGTGGTGGTTTATAAAATTGGGCGCGGATTCAAGATAATAATTTTTACTCGAAAGTTAATTAAATTCATTTAAATTGTAACAATCAATCAGGTATGCTGATTAAATAAAAATAGAATAAATTCATCACACAAATATATAATTCACAGAAAACTGCTCGCAATCATAAATTATAAATAAAACAAAAATGTAAATAACCTACTGACTAAAATCGAATATTGACCACGATGCAGCATCACTTAATTTATCATTCAGTTAATAACTCAACGCAACTTAACTCATATTAACTTAATACAGATTTGTGAGCAGTGCCCTTTTAATAATCACCATGCAGATCAACTTCACGTAACCTGACTGTGAGTGATTGACCTGATTTATCTATTCATGCGAAAGTCGCCGCTCTTAAAATAACCATATTATGCTGTGCATATGGATGTTCAGTGGTTTTTATTACAATTTCAGCTTAACGTAGATTAGCGCATGTCAGTACTTCGCTATTAACAGATTATGTTTTACAGCGTGATAACCGACATAATGTGTGTGCACTATGTTGTACATACAAAATAATAAAGCTGATAACAATTTTCTTTTTCTACCTGATATACATCATTTTTGTTACAAGGATATCCTACATGGTAGCTCTCATCAGTTTGGTTGTTGTATTTGCAACCGGTTATCTGATCGTTAAAAAATATAATCCGCAAATGGTTCTTTTTATGGCGGGTATCATTTTATTAGCATCAGCCATTTTACTTGAAACAGGCACACCGCTTCCAGAAGCAAAATCAAGTGGCTCTGTCTGGCTTGATATTTTCTATTATATTAAAGGCATGATGGGCAGCACCGTTGCCGATCTGGGTCTGATTATCATGGCCGTAGGTGGCTTTGCTAAATATATGGATCATATCGGTGCATCCCGCGCACTGGTAGCGATTTCAACCCGACCGCTTTCGATCATTCGTAACCCCTATTTAGTGATGGCAATGGGCTATATCTTAGGCCAATTGCTAAATATCTTTATTCCTAGTGCGGCAGGTTTGGGTCTGTTACTGATGGTAACTATGTACCCTATCATGATCAATTTAGGGGTCAGCCGTATGTCAGCGGCAGCCGTGATTGCAACAACAGCCTGTTTGGATCTTGGCCCAGCATCGGGCAACGTTAATCTGGCATCTAAAATTGCTGAGATGCCGGTTACAGAGTACTTCCTGACCTATCAAGGCCCTGTTGCTATTGCCGGAATGCTGACGATTGCGGTTTTGCACATGGTCGTACAGCGCTGGTTTGATCTGCGTGAAGCTAAAAATCCGGTGGCGTATGAAGAGACTGAAAATACCGAACAGACCTTGAGCACGCCGCCACTGTGGTATGCCCTGTTCCCGATGATCCCGCTGATCCTGATTTTCACATTCAGTAAAATGATCATCTCAACGGTGAAAATTGATGTTGTAACCGCTATGCTGATCAGCTTTGCGGTAGCCATGGCTGTCGAGACTCTGCGTTTTGGCGGTAAAAAAGTCTTCAAAGATATATTGGTGTTCTTTGATGCCATGGGTAAGGCTTTTGCGCGCGTTGTCAGCCTGATTATTGCTGGCCAAACACTGGCACACGGCCTGAAAGCTATTGGTATTTTGGATATGGTGATCCACGGGGCGATTGCTTCAAATGTTTCGCCAGTTTTCCTCGTGTTGCTGATGGTAGTTATTATTACCGTTGCGGCATTCCTGATGGGGTCAGGTAACGCACCTTTCTTCTCATTCGCCGCTATGGTACCGGATATTGCAGGGAAAGTAGGTATTCATGCCGTTTCCATGTTGCTGCCAATGCAACTAGCTGCCGGTATTGGCCGCACCATATCCCCAAT
>NZ_JBOFRH010000363.1:0-10022 GCF_051650925.1 Plesiomonas sp. | reverse complement strand
GAGCGCAAACAAGCTGCTTACTAACAGTGTGATACCAAATAGCGACGATTTACCCGATAGCGGCTTTCTATCACCATCATAGGGTTTTGACAAAGTATGTTGGCATGGTAAACCATGCCCGATACGAAGGTATTTTTGCATTGTCGCTATCCTGTTATTGATAGTGAATATTAAACATTCTGATGCTGGCTGTTTCTGACGTTTTATTGCGACAAGATAATGTGTGATTCACCTTTCCAGCGAACATCACCCAACAGCAGTGTGGCTTTAGGATTTTGCAGCTTAATATCAATTTCAAAATCTTGTTTACCGTTGTCAGCCAGTATTTCAGGATGCGCAACATCAATATCAATTGAAAAACTGCCATCTGCATTTGTGCGAGCCGTACCTATGTGATTACGTAAATTGATACCTGCCATAGGCTCACCTTTCGCATTGCTCAGACGGCCAAATACAGTAATTAATTGCTTAAAGTTCGGTTTAAAATAGGTAACATTCCCCGGATACAGAGTGACCTGCTTGGTCGCCTCAGTGGTGTCAAATGTCACTTCACCGCTTTCGTTATCACTCACTTCAACGGTGTACTCTTGATATGCCGGTAACGAAAGGAAGTTATGCCCCTCAACCAGTGGATATTGATGCTGGTTAACGACCGCACTCAGCGCATGGCCACTGCCTTTTGGCAAGTCAATTAAGATCCCCGCTTCACCGGAGTCATGACCAAATGCCATACCCTTGCCTAAATCCCACCCAGCCGAGCCATTCAAACTGACACTGGTACTCATATTGCTTTGCCCGCCCGAAGCACTCACCGTACCGGTAGCATAGCGAGCATTGAAATTGGCATAGGCGTTATAATAGTTACTGTTCCCTGAATCACTCATGCTGTGATTGAATGTACCGCCAACATAGGTAATTGGGCTGTCCTCCAAACTTTTACCCACAGAAAGGTCAAGACTGTCAGCATCAGAATTACGTGAGTACCCCATTTGGATATCAGCCACCAACGGCATAGAAAATGAGAGGCTGATAAAATTATCTTTCTGACGACTGATCACCCCATAAGAGCGTGATTTCTGTTTATTCACGCCAAGACTCAACCACATCGCACCATACTGACCACTGTATAAGTGCTGTGAGTAATCCCATGATAGTTGCCGCTCTTCATCTTGGTAATCACTTGATTTGCTGTAATTCACATTGAACTGACCGGCCCCGTCAATCAGTTTTCCCATATTGATATAGGTATTCACTGATGTACGATTATCAAACCAATAATCTAGCCTTTTTCCTTGATGGCCTCTTTCTTTAGCCAACCGAATTGAACCTAAACCAAACGGCAAAGGTGCGCCTACACTGGCTGTAACATTACGACTGCCATCAGAGGCTTGCATGTTGCCGACATTAACATCAAATCCGCCTAAGAATTGTTTACTCACAGACGCTTCTTCAACCCATGTATCACGATTTAAATAAACTGAAGTGGCTAAATTGCTCCCCAAAGCGCGCCCCGATAACGAAACACCGCCAACCGGTTTATTGCTACTTTCAGCTAACGAGGAATCAGGCGAAACTAAAAGATCATTTTCATTAAATGATGTGCGTGCTCTACGCTGGCTGATCCCGCCCCAAAATTGCCAAATTGGTTTACTTAAATCGGAAAATGCAGACTGAGTTTTATCTATTTGCTGATTAGTTGTACTAACAATCTTACCGGCCACGACGACTTCTATTTTTACCTGATACAGACCTGAAGGGAGGGCAGCAGTATCCACTTCATGAATACCCATCGGCATCTGTATTACTTTTAACAGACGATCATCACGGTAAATACGGGCTTCACCCGCAGAAGGAAAATAGAGGGTTATTGGAGAGAGTGATTGCGAGGTATCGCGCTGCTGTGAACGGCCATTGTTACCATAAGCAAATGCATACATATGATCACTACTGAGTGTCGATACTAACCCCAGATCTTGTGATTGCCAGCCATTCATCATCCCAAACGAAACATAATGACCATTAATGTCACGCTCAAAAACAACTCGGTCGAGGCTTAAATCTGCATCACCACCCGTATTATAAGAACTAGAACCATCAAGGAAAAGGTGGTTTTCTTCCCACGCTTGTGTTGAGTTCAACCCCAAATAGCCATAGCTACTCGTTCCACCATCACCGCTTGAATGAGTGGTATTAAGTGTGTAATTAACCAACCCAGAAAGATCATGACTGCTCGCAACAGGCAATACGGTTGGTTTAGCAATATGATCAACCGCAAAACCATGCTCATTAAGTGTAATGGCCATGCTCATGCGCAATAAATCAAATGTCAGTGTCGCTTGATCAGCAACCTTTAATGTACCTGATTGTGTAAATTCAGCCGATTTTAGTGCGTAAAGCCCTGCTATAACCGAATCAGATAAATGAAACTCAGATAACTCTTCATTTTTTGAAAAGTGATCAATAATCAACCGATCATTTTCTAAGCGAGTATCAACATAACCAACAATAATTTCATTTTCATCATGCGTGGTTGCATCTTTATTTATGATTGTGATCGGTAAGGCGATGCCCGCTTCAAGAATAGATTTAATACTGCCTGATATCAGCAATCTTTCATTACTGATATCAGTATCAATTGTCTGCCCAAATACATAAATGGGTGCTAAACAGAGGGTAACACCAACACTAATACCCACAATAACAAGAATGTTTCTTGTCGCGGTAAAGGGAAGAAACATCTTATTATGCCTCTTGCATGATGCTATTATTTTGCCGAGTCGTATGTACCCGCATGCCATATTCCTACATGGCTACTTGGTGCATTGATATCAACATATTTCAGAGGTCTTTCTGTATGTGGCATAATTCGGCGATCTTCACGGCAGATACCGTCTTTAGGGGGAACGACTCCTTTCTTACAGGCGCCAAATGCAACATAGCGAAAAGCAGTATTACCTTTATTGACAACAATATTGTTACCTAAAGAGTAATCGAATATTTCCTGACGTGGATTTACCACTAATATCGTAGATAATATAGTACTGGTTGCTACTTGTGCACCCATTCCAGCAGAGTGGTGTTCACCCGGTACTAATACTTCATCATTCCAGATAATACGGTAATAACGCTCTTGATTATCTTTTGGGCCGTGATAAAAAAACTTCACAACAACATCTTTCTTAGGCGCAACAACAGCCCGTGCTGGACTAAAGGTAATATCACTTAGACTTGAATTTTCTTGTGTTAACGGCTCCATCGTAAATGGGCTTTTAATTGGCTCAACCTTGACAGCCATAAGGTGCGCGGCATGATCATCAACATTGCTGATTTTTTGTGTTGTTCGCTCAGATTTAGAGGGTATCTCAACTGTTACATCATCCATATAAAAAGCATACGAATAACTGCTCATTAATAGAGGAAGTAGTGCATAAAAATAACGATGCTTCATAGAATATCTCTAACAAATAACGAATAAGGCAGCCTATTGACTGCCTCAGCAATTCAGTTGCAACTCTGCTTGCGTAATTAGCTCCAAGTAGCTTGGAAAGTGACTTGTGCTTGGCCTTCATAAAGACCATCAGTTAACGCTTCAATTGTTTTACCGGTAGGAGCAACTGCTGTTGCAACAAAACTGTCAGAAGATTCTGACCCTGCAGCTAAACCGTCTAATGATGACAGGAAGGAGTTGATATTACCACTTTTATTCAGTAGAGTAGGATTAGCCTCATCTTCTGATAATGCTTTATCACCAACACTTAATACAACCTTAAACTTCTCATTAGCCTGAGCAATATGTGCCGCATAACCTTTGCTTTGAATTGCTTCAAGTTTAAAGTCTGTTGCATTAGTACCTGCAGCGCTATCATTTTGGATATTAACAATAAACGGTGCATCAGTTGGTGCAAACGTTTTGCTCTTTGGCAGATATTTAAAATTAATTGAACCTACAGGGCTAACAACCAAACGTGCATGGCTATTTTTTGATGCAGTCACAACCCAAGTTGCACTGTCTTGTTCTGTACCAGCAGCAGCAGCCATTACATTACCAGACAAAATAACGCTCATCATTACGCCAGCGACTAGGTGCTTTTTCATACTCACGTTTCTTTCCTCAATTATTTAGGCTTTGAATGATTTTGTAAGCCTTTAGTCAATTTACGGAATTCACTATAGCCATCAAATTCGATCAATTACATAAGACCATTCTTAAAAGATCAGACAATAAATAGACATGAAAAATAAGAGCAGATCTCGTTCAAAATATTCAATGCAGACACTGAGTTATGTGAAAAAATGAGAGAAAATACCTAAAAATAGGTATGAAGTAAAGTGGGTCAATTTATTTACCGATAATAGCCTATTTTTTTAAGACCACTCTGATATCAATACGGGATACCATTCATTATCCTATAGACTATTGTGACACATATGGATGTGCGAGTACGGATAGACCCAAATTTATGAATAAACCTACGATTGCGATCGTTGATAACGACATCATTGAATGTGAATTTTTGCAAAAAAAACTGCAAACACTGTATGACGTGAATGTGATTTCATTTTCAGACATAGAAAGTGCATTATATGAACTTCCCGACCATTCAGTTGACGCAATCCTTTGCGACATTCATATGCCTGACAAATCCGGAGCCGAATTTTTACTCAATCTCAAAGCGTTATATACTGAAAACCCGACTATTTTACGGCCTACCATTATCTGGTTAAGCTCAACCAACGAACATGTTTTATACTCCCATCAGCGTCTTGCCATTGAATCAGGTTTTCATTGTCCACTTGTGATTAATAAACCTTTGCAAGCGCAGCACTACCCAAGCATTATTGGCGCAATCACCTACCAACAAAAAACACTATCCCACAATACACCCAAAAAAAATCCATCCCACCCAACACCGATATCCAGTAAAGGTATCAATCGGTTATTACTGATGATTCGTGGTGTTAGTCTGGTATTACAGCCCAAAATTGCCTTGAATAAACAGCGTATTATTGGTGCTGAAGCGTTGGCGCGTTTTACCGAAAAAACACGTCTATCCGATGATGACCATATGGCAATTATTGCCGATATCGAAACACACAATCTTGATAATTTACTGTTTATGACCATGCTCGATAAGGTCATTGAGCTGCAATGCTCATTAATTAAACAAGGTATTAGCCACCCAATATCGATTAATGCTTCGGCAAAAACCATTGCATCTATCGAACTGGTGAAAGAGATATTGCAGCGTTGGTTTAGTGCAAATTTACCCGCACAATTACTGACGATAGAGCTGACTGAAAATAGCCGAATTAACAGTAAAATTGAGCTGATGGCAGCGATGAATTTGCTGCGCAATGAAGGTTTTGGTATTTCACTTGATGATTATGGCATCGGCATTTCATCACTTAAAATGCTCTCTGAGATCCCCTTTACCGAATTGAAATTAGATAAAGCTTTTATTGCCAATATTACTGAGAATCCGGTTTGTTATCATATCGTCAAACATACTGTTGATTTATGCCAAAAACTCAATATTTCAGTGGTTGCGGAAGGGGTTGAATCAAACAACCAGCATCTTGCTCTGCAAGAGATGCAATGCCCGATTGCACAAGGCTATCATTTTTATAAACCCATGTTACCGGAAAATTACTTAGAACTGTGCTTGCAATAACCCTTTTCCATTAGCCGGTGAATATCAACACCGTGCCCCATACAGGACACGGTAACGCAAATATTATTTATTGTCCCGGCTGATAAATCTGGTCAAACACTCCACCTTGTGCAAAATGTGTTTGCTGTGCTTGTGCCCAATCCCCAAACAGATCACGAATAGTAAATAGCGTTAACTGGCCAAACTGGTTGGCATATTGTGCTGCTATTTTTGGATCTGTCGGACGATAAAAATTTTTCGCTGCAATAGTCTGTGCTTCAGGTGAATACAGATACGCTAAATACTCTTTAGCAACAGCCTGAGTACCCCGCTTATTTACCACTTTATCAACCACTGCCACTGGCGGCTCGGCCAAAATAGAGACAGAAGGCGTGATAATATCAAACTTATCCGCACCCAGCTCTTTGAGCACTAAATGCGCTTCATTTTCCCATGTAATCAGCACATCGCCGATATCACGCTCAACAAATGTGGTGGTTGCCCCACGCGCACCGGAATCCAGCACTTTCACATTACGGTACAATTTACCCACAAACTCTTGTGCTGCCGTTGCCGAATTCTGATTTTGTTTTAACGCATACCCCCATGCTGCCAGATAGTTCCAGCGCGCACCGCCTGACGTTTTCGGGTTTGGCGTGATCACCTCAACATCTTGACGGATCAGATCGTTCCAGTCTTTTATCTGTTTTGGGTTACCCTTTCGCACTAAAAACACAATCGTTGAATTAAAAGGCGTTGCATGGTGTGCATAGGCCTCTGCCCAAGCAGGATTAACACGGCCTTTTTTCGCAATAGTATCAATATCATATGCCAAAGCCAGTGTCACCACATCGGCTTCAAGCCCATCAATCACCGCACGGGCCTGTTTGCCTGAGCCACCGTGCGATTGTTTGACCACCACATCATCACCGTGTAGCTTTTTCCAGTGCGCGGAAAAGAGCGTGTTATATTCGGCAAACAGTTCACGGGTAGGGTCATACGAGGCATTCAGCAACGTAATTTCAGCAGCCTGCACACTCAGTGTTAGTAATGTTGCAGCCGCTGCGGTGGTTATCCATGAATATGCGCGTAATGTCATGCGGTAACTCCTGTAATCGATTAATGCCAATATCAGTCAAAATGGCTGTTGACACTGTTTTAATCGGAATTACCGCATTTCAAAAACAACAAAAATTGCTATCGATAGCAGAAAAAAACATGTTGTTATGGATAGATCTCAATCGGCGTTCCCGGTTCAATTGAACGCCATATCTCATCCATGTCATGGTTAAGTACCGCAATACAACCATTTGTCCAGTTAGAGCGCTGCACACGGCTGCTCTGAACCGCATTCGGCTGACCATGGATCATCAACATGTTGCCCGGATTTACGCCACTCGCCTGCGCACGCTCAATATCATTGATATTGGGATAAGAGATATGAATCGCCTTGTAGTACTGGGAATCATCTTTTTTATAATCGAGCAGATACCGCCCCTCGGGTGTGCGGTTATCACCACGCATCACTTTATGCCCAACCGGATTTGCCCCGAGTGCAATCCAAAAACTTTTGATCTCCTTCCCATTACGTAAAAGAGACAAACGATACTGTGATTTTTTTACTACAACTAAATCCGCTTTAGGCGGCTCTTGTACAAAACTGGCTAAAGCAAGCGGTGCAAAAAAAGCCCCTGAAAACATAATGCTACAGACTAACAACCATGATTTTGGTACTACAAACAACTGGCGCATGATCTACTCTTATTTAAGTCACTTACAATGATCAATATGACGTCAGCACAGCAATAGGTGTATCACCCAGACACAGGGAACCCCCCTGCACCATTGAGCGGGTAAACATTAATGAGTGGCCGATTTTCAGCGTATAATAAACAGCCAGCAAAAACTTGCAATCACTAGTTTCACGACACCTTGAATCATTATTTTTGTCTGATAAATCACCACCTCCTCTTTTCTTCACTCTGTAAAAAAATCTTCTGGTTCAGGATGTGATACCGATCATAATGAAAGGAAAAAAGGCAAGAGATAGCTAATAATCTTCAGTAGTATTTCGCAAAATAACGCGGATAAACATGGCATCAGCCTCTTTCTGTACATTGCCATCGACATATCGCGAACCAAACACTGATCGCTTCCTTACCGATTTTAACGGATAACCGGACAACTCTATGACAACCTATACCTTTCCTGAAGGCTTTATCTGGGGCTCAGCAACCGCTGCGCTGCAAATTGAAGGCGCGGCCCGTGAAGAAGGGCGCGGATTATCGCAGTGGGATGTTTTCTGCCATGAGCACCCAGAGCGTATCTATCAACAAGCCAACCCTGATGTTGCCTGCGATCACTACCATCGCTACCGCGATGATGTGCGCCTGATGAAAGAGATTGGCCACAATGGTTACCGTTTATCAATCAGCTGGCCACGCCTAATACCGACAGAAGATGGTCAGATTAACCCACAGGGTGTTGAGTTTTATAACAACCTGTTTGATGCACTGCTGGCAGAAGGTATTGAACCGAATGTCACGCTCTACCACTGGGATCTTCCGGTATGGCTGGCCGATAACGGTGGCTGGGAAAATCCTAAAACGCTTGATGCCTACCTGCATTTTGCCAAAACCTGCTTTACCCTGTTTGGCGATCGCGTTAAACGCTGGGCAACCTTTAATGAACCGGCCTGGACGACACTCAATGGCTATGTCACCGCACTGCATCCGCCCTGCAAACATGACTATCGTGCCGCCATTCAAGTTGCCCACCATTTTGTACTGGCCCATGCGCGTGCAGTAAAACTGTTTCGTGCGCTTAATACCGGCGGTGAAATTGGTTTGGTGCTGAATATGTCAACCGTGTATCCGGCAACCGACAAACCCGAAGATATTGCTGCGGCGCATTTAGCTGACGGCATGTTAAACCGCTGGTTTATTGATCCGGCTCTGCTAGGGCGTTATCCGCAAGATGTGGTCGATTTTTATCAGCAACATAATCTGCTGCCTGAATGGGATGAGCAGCAATTACGTGATATTGCCGAAACAAAAATTGATTTTATCGGCGTTAATTACTACTACCCGCACTATGCCACTGCCGATGCAACAGATACCGAGTTCCACATTAACAACTCAGGCAATAACAGTGATGACTGCAAATTCTCTATTGCCGGAGTGGTTCGCTTTGTCAAAAATCCACACGGAAAATACACTGACTGGGGCTGGGAAATTGCACCGCAAGCAATGTATGACTTGTTGCAGCGAGCACATGAGTATGCCCCCGGCATTCCGGTTTATGTCACCGAAAACGGTATCGGCATGCAAGATCAGCTTAATGCCGACGGTTCGGTTGATGATGATGGCCGTATTGATTTTGTCCGCGAGCACCTCAAAGTCATTCATCAGGCTGTAAATGATGGCATTAATGTCCGTGGTTACTATATGTGGTCATTAATGGATAACTTTTCGTGGATCAACGGCTTTAAAAAACGTTATGGCTTTTTGTATATTGATCGGGAAACACAGCAGCGTTACAAGAAAAAATCAGCTTACTGGTATGCTGAGGTTGCTGCAAAAAATGGTTTTGATGAATAACCAAAACAGGTATACGCGCAGTATCTATTGATGCTCATTGATCTTATTGAATAGTACATTATCGGGGGTACAGCGAAGTCTGTGCCCTTTTTTATAACGCTGTGCTGTTGAGTAATACAGATATAAAATTAATCTATTTATGGGAGGGAGGATATAAGACAATACTTTTGAAGGGATAAAACACCAACCCCAGAAACGGGTGGAGGCTCTACCAGCCACATCCCGGCACTCGATTTCTACGCCTTGGCTGCTTCCTTCCGGATCTGACCAGGTCGACATAGTATCAATGCGGGAGGACCAATAGAGCCTCCATTGACAAACTTTCACTTGTAATCCCGTGAAAGCGCGGCAATTATCAGGGATACTGCCGTAGAATGCAATAGCTAAACCGTTCAGGTGATGTTTTCTTGCTCAGAATCAGCCAATAAAGATTCCCCCATTAATTCAATGAGTAGCAAAATTAACCACATCATTAAAATTGGCATCGAAACATGCTCAACCTGATACAGCGTCAACGCTGCAAATGGCAGTGTCGGCAGTAACCAAGTTAAACGATATAGCATTTGCCTACTCTGTTGCTGTTGCAACATCTGAATCGCTGAAATAACCCCAATAACCGACATCACCGCCAGTGTCTGCATCGGCAACCATATGCTCAGAGGGATAGCCACCACCAACAACGCGGTTGTATTGCCTTGCAACCCTTTCCAGCCTTGGCACAACAGCGCAATTGTACTCACAGCCAAAAACTGACCAAAAGTTAACCATGCCG